>NZ_JBFHFD010000430.1:0-7481 GCF_041583735.1 Novipirellula sp. | reverse complement strand
ATATCATTTGCCACGCCCGCTTCCAAGGTTCTCATAATACTGGCGAACCGCCTCGGTGAATTGGCTCGGGACCGGATCACGATCGACCGGGACTTGTGAATTTTTCTCAGCGGATCGCCGCATGTATTCCTCTTGGACATCTCGTTGCAATTCACGTAGTGGGTCGGCGATCATCTCTTCGATCAAGTCCCATTGTGGTGCCTTTGAATGACGTAGCAGATCGGTTCTCGCGTCACGTGCACGATCACGAATTTGGGAAGCACGCGAACGCAGTTCGGGGTCCTCGACCATTTCTTCGACGTCGCGGAGTTGATCGGACCATTCACGAAATCCGTCTCCGGCGATCGGCGATCCACTCGGGCTCTGTGCCGCCGCCCGACTTTGACTGGGGGTTGAACCCCGGATTCCTTCACCGCCGTCCGCCTGACCTTCCTGCTGACCGGGGCTCTCACTCTCGCTCGCATTCTCGCCAGGACGCATTGGCTGTCCCGGGGATTCTCCCTGACCCTGACCTTCGCCCTCGCTCTGTCCTTGCCCCTCGTCTTGCTCACGACTCGATTCGCTACCCGGTTCGCTACCCGGTTCGCTACCCGGTTCGCCGCTCTGCTCGCCGCGTCCTTCCGCTCCTTGCTGTCCCTTCCCTCCCTGCGGTTCACCCTGTCCCTGTCCGGGCTCCCCGTCTTGCCCCGGCTTTCCTTCTCCACTCTCCTCCTCTCCCAACTCCCCCTCTCCTCCTCTTTCTTCTCCTCTTTCTTCCTCAATCTCTTCGTCCAGTTCTCGAGCCAACTGCTCCAGCGTGCTAGCGGCACGTCTCAGACCTTCCGTCTCGTCACCAAGAATCGAGCTGGCAGCTTGTTCGAGTTCTTCTCGCAACGATTTGACCCCTTCGGCAGCCGCCATCTCGGATCGACGAGCCTCTTCCCTAAATCCAGCTTGCACCAGCTCGGAAGTCTCTTCTAGACGACGATCCACTTCACGCTGCTGCAGATTGCGAAACGAGTCGTACAGCTCTTTCGCCAACAGCGGCTCGACGGTTTCGGCTTGCTCGACCGTTTCCTGAATTTTGTTTTCTAGCTGCGACAGATCACGACGTTGCTCTTCGAGTTGCTTTTCCAGCTGCTGCTGTTGTTCATTGCGACGCAGCCCGGGTGAAGGATTCTCAGCCTCTTCGCTGAGAGCTTCCGACAGCGTTTGTTGCTTCTGATCGAGTGCTTGCGCGTCGGCTCGCATTTCACGCATGGCGTCACTGAATTGCCCTGAGGTGCGTTGACGAAATTCGTCTTGTAACTCTTCGAGTTCACGTTCGGCGCGTTTACCCGCCGCCAGTGCCGACGAGGCATCCTCTTGCCCGAGTGCTTCGCTGGCACGACGTTGGTTCTCGCGAGACTCCTCGAGCTGTTCGCGTTGCTGCTGCATCGATTCTTGGTTCTCGGGGCTCTGCATCCGTTCGGCCAATTCATCGGTTTCACGCAACAAATTTTGCTGCTGTTCTCGTAGTCGTTTGATCTGTCGGCGAATCTCTTCCTTTTCTTTTTCGGACTCGGCCAATTCAAGCGCGGACTGCAATTGAGCCAGCTGCTTGTTGATATCTTCTTGACGTTGGGCAAGTTCCCGCAGCCGGCTCAGCACTTGTCGCTCTTCGCGTTGCTGCGCCGCCTCTGGCGAATTGGCTTCCGCTTGCTGCTCGGTTTCGTAGCGATTTTCATCCTGATCAAGCTCGAGTTCGTTTAATTGCTGTTGACGCTTCGATGCCGAGCTGCTGGAACTACGCTGGCTCTGTTGCTGAGCCCGAGTGACTTGAAACTCTCTCGCCCGCAACTTCAACAAGCCTGCATAACTCGCTTGTTCGGATGCCAACGCTTCGTCAAGCGTTTCAGTCGAGCTGGACTGCTGTGATTTCTCGAGTTCAGTTGCTGCAGACTGCATATGGACGCGAACGCCCTCGACGATCAATTTTGACTGGGGATCGCTTAACTCTGTCGCGAGTTCATCGAGCATTGCGATGGCATTTTGTTGCCCCTGGAACATCTCATAGAGATTCTTGGCAAATTCGGACGACACCTCCGCGCCAGTTTCATCACGCATAACACGCCAAGTCGCCGTGATGATTTGCTTTTGTAGCTCGGCAAGCTCCTCGGCCGCTTGTTCATTCTCGCTCGACGGAGCTTGGCCGCTAGGTGGCGGTTCTCCCTCGCGGAAAATCTCTTCAAAGGGGCGCACCTCGGCAAAGTACATGTCGCTTTGCGTCCGCCGCACTTCTCCACTGGGCCCAATGTCTTCGGCCCAGAAATAATACGCAAACAATTGATCCGGTTCCGCGTCGAGTGCTTCAAACTCAACCATCTGCGAAAACTCCTGTTTCCGCTTCGCAGCGTCCTTTTCCTCGAACGCGAACTCCGTCGCCTTGCCCTCAAAGTTATAAGAAAGCCCGATACGATGGAGCCCAAAATCATCCGCGATGTCTGCGGCAAGCGACAACTCTTCGAGCGGCGAAACGCGAACGTCACCCCCTCGGGTCAGCTTGATGCTGGGCGGCTGATTAGGCAGCACTTTCGCGACCAACTCGACTGGATACTTGTTCTTGCGGCCCTGTTCGTCGACCAATTCCAACGCGTAACGTTTCGATTCCTCCATCCGCAACTGGACCATCACCGCGTCACCTGTCGTGCGGTCCATTGGTTGAAGCGGCGTTCGTGTTCCGTCTTTTTCCACGAGCGTCGCCGACGTGACCGGCTTGTTCAGATGGCAGTGCCAGGTGAGCATCGTCCCCTGGACGGCTGATACACGCACGGTGTCGTCGATCCGTTTGTCATCCATGCGGGTGTACTCGGGGAAATCCAGCAGCGCATCGCTTCGCACCAACTTGGGAAACTCAAAGACGCCGATCGAGTACGTTTGGCTCGACCAATCTCGCGTCAGAATCTGGTACTCAAAGGCTTCGTCGACGGAGGACAAAAACGCGGCCACGACCGGGTCCTGTAGATTTTGTTTCATTGTCAATCGCTGTTCACTGCCATCGCGATTGATCACACGCAGTTCGGCTTCACTCGGGGCGACCGATTCAAAGCGAGCGGTGACCACCAAGCTCGTGCCGCGTTCAATTTCTGCGTTCCCCGGATCGACAATCGCATTGCTCTGGTTCGCGCGCGGTATGCTCGCGCCGACTTGCGAAGGGTCTGCCGACGTTACGAACAACATCCCCAGCACCGCCGCCATCACCACCGTGGCGCTCATTCCCGACATACGACTGAGCCACAATTGGCTTTGCGGAACGGTTTCGATCCAGCGGTTGCGTTGCGAATGATCGCACGCTTCACGAATCACACGTTGCTGTAAATAACTGTCTGATTTTTCCTCGCGAGTGGTTAATGAGACTGCGGTGAGCAGTCGCTGTTGCAGACTTGGGAACTTGGATTCAATCTTGCTGGCGATCGAGCGAGGATCCGAATAGCTTCGTCGTGTCACCGCCCAGGCGATCAGCATCGCCAGCGAAGCAACCCCCAGCAGGACGATCGCCGTTTCCGCACCCATAATCTGGCCTGAACGTGCCGCAGGCAACAAGCTCCACGCCAATCCAGCAACTACGAGTGCGATCAACGCCAGCCACCACCCCAGCCGGCGTTCTTGAAATCGAGACGTCACTTGATGAAGTCGTTTTCGTAATGTTTTTTCCATCATCGCAAACCACTTTTATTGGCGTATTCGGACCAGTAACGTTTCAGTGACCAGCAATCCCATTGCGGCAGCCATCAACCACTGCCACAGTTTTTGGATGCTTTCGAGCTCAACGTCTTTCGATTGTCGCTCGGACTCTTTTCGAGCGGCGTTTGACTGTGCTTTCCCCAGTTGTACCCCCAACTTTTCGAGCGTCGCCGCATCCATCGGCTCCACACGGCTTTCCGTGTCCGCCAAGTTGACTGCAATCGTTTGTGACTTGCCATCTTGATCCATCCGATAGACGCCTGGACGGTTCAAACGATTGTCGGAATCCAACGTCGTTGATTCCGGCGGATCGCCATCGGGTGCTGCCACCAGCGTTGGGTGCCCAGAGGCTTCGTCCAACTGATCGCCCACTCGGTAGCGATTGCCGTCCGCCCGAGCCCGTTGACCACGATCGAAGATGCTAAACATTAACGGGATAAATTTGGTCGACAGCGACAACTGACTAGCCTGGGGTTGCCATCCCGCAGCCAGCACCATCAGATGCCCCTCCCCGACGGAGTGTTCGATCAATGCAGGGGCTCCGTCATCAAACTTTGCCAATACCTTCGTGTCGGCAGGTAAACCGTGGATTTCACGATGAGACCAAAACCGCGTTTTGGTAAAGTCATTGAACTGCGGGTCGGCCATCGGCGAGAACACAGGATGTTCGAAATCGATGTGAGAAAGCATCGCGTAGTCGTCTAGCTTTGCTTCGGAAACTTCGATTGCGGGCGTTTCCCCGTCGCTGTTTTGAAGTAGAGGGGTGAGTGTCGAGGACCACAGTGCATCGGGTTCCGCCAGCACAAGCAGTACTGTCCCGCCGGTACGTAGGTAGCGATGGATCCGTTCTGTCATCGCGTCGTCAAGTGGTTGTGTGACCACCACCAACGGCGTGGAAACTGTATTGCCAGGTTGACCTGCGATGCCCGGAACCAAATTCGGATCGCTGGTAATCGTCACCGTTCGCTGCGGCGTGTCAAAGGGAACCTGTTTCAAGTAGTACAGCAAACGGTCTCGAGGATCTTGTTTGTTCTCCTCATCCCCAACGAAGACAATGTTGGCCGTTTCCGGTTGCGGACGCACGAGATAGGCGGCGTTATCGAACGGTTCTTGGTCGCCGCTGAGCACTAACGACGTCACGTCGGCGTCGGGAAGCGGGATCGAGACGGTTCGTGATTCACCGGGCGGAACATGGACCGGCATCGCGTCGATCGTTTTGTTTTCCGAGGTGATCCAGGCCAAGCGAAAGTCGCTTGCGTTTGTTCCCGCCGCGTTGGAAACGCGGACGCGTCGTTTCTCGCTTCGAGATCCGCCACGTTTGGACGCCGCACCGTTCGGATCGCCCTCGGAATCATCATCCTCGCCAGCCGACTGCAATATCCGAGCCCAGGCGTTGCCCGCGTTCACGCCACGAACGACACGTACGTCTAACCTGACGTTCTCGGGCCAAGTGAACCGCTGCAGACTTTCGATCTCGCTTCCCGATTGCATATCGCTAATCAAGATCAAATTTGCATCGCGTTGAACGCCTTCCTGATCCGCCTCGCTGGCGGCGGCAATGTCGGCAGCGTAAACAAGTGCTCGCCCCAAATCGGAATCTTGCCACGATGGGGCGAGATTCTGAAATGATAACCGAGCAGCCGAAAAACGTTGGTCGGCGGCCAATTCGTAGGACTGTTCGAATGGGAACAGCGTCTTGGGTTCATCGTCATAGGCGACGATCGCAAGTTGGTCGTTTTTGCCAAGTTCGCCGATCACGCGATCGATTTGCCCGATCGCTTGATCCCAAACCCCCACGCGTTTCATGCTGGCACTGGTATCAATCAGCACCACAAAACGTTGGCCGATGGCGTCGGACTCCGTAACCGCTTCGCTGCGAAAAAACGGACGCGCAAACGCCGCCGCGAGTAACAAAATCGCCAGCGAGCGAATCAACAACAGCAACCAATTGTCCAATCGGCTGCGACGCGTCAATCGCGGGGGCGTCGGTTTCAAAAACATCAACGAGCTAAACGCGATGTTCCCCTTGGGTTGACGCCGAATCAGATGGAACAAGATCGGCAGCCCGATCGCCAATGCTCCGGCAAAATACAACGGGGCTAACAAACTCATGAAGTGCCTCCGCTGCGGGCGGACCGAGCCAGCATCCCGGCGCGAGCGGTACCACGGGACCGCCGCTGTTGTGAATTCAGTAAATGGAACAGCGAATCATGAAGCGGTTCGCGGGTCACGATTTCATGCAGACTGACTCCTAACGAACTGCACACAATCTGCAGTTGTTTTCGGTGTTCGGCAAACTGTTCTTGATACTGTGCCGCAGCGACCTCAGGATCCAAATAGATTTCGCGTCCGGTTTCCATGTCCAGCACCATGCTGGGCGATTCGAGCTGGAAATCGACTTCCGCCGGATCCAAGGTCCGCAAGATCACGACTTCATGCCCTCGCGATCTCAGGTAGGCCAGATTGGTCCGCAGCGATTCGGTGGGGGTCAATAAGTCCGAGATCATGATCACCAGCCCGCGTCGCCCGACAAGATTGGCAATCTGTTTCAGCGGCGAATCAATGTCGGTCCCTTTGCCGCTTAGCGGACGCGAAAGCGCCACCAACATTTGATGCAGATGACCGACTCGGCGTCGAGCAGGAATGAATTCGCCAATCGCCTCGTCAAACGTCAAAACCCCGACGCAATCTCGTTGCAACGACAAGAAATAGGCGAACGTCGCTGCTAAGGTTCGCGCGTATTCGATCTTGCTGTACTCGATCGAACCGTAGCCCATCGAGCGACTTTGGTCGATCACTAAATAACAATTGCGATTCGTTTCGTCTTCAAACTTTTTGATATACAGGCGATCGCTGCGGGCAAATCGTTTCCAATCCAAACCACGCAAATCGTCCCCGACGGTGTAAGGCCGATACTCACTGAATTCCACCGAGGATCCATGCATTGGGCTTCGATGCAGCCCATCGAAAAATCCTTCGACAACCGTCTTGGCTCGCAGTTGCAAATTCTTAATTCGCATGATCGCCGACGGATCAATCGAGGCAATGTCGCCGCGAGAAGGCTGGACCATCACGACATCTCCGTGGGCACGGCCTGCAACAATTGGTCGATCACATTTTCGATCGTGACGCCTTCGGCTTCCGCTTTGTAGCTGAGCAAGACTCGATGACGCAGTGTCGGGTGGGCGAGGGCTCGGATATCATCCATTCGCACGTGGGCATTTCCCGACAGCAGCGCTCGCGCCTTGGCACCGAGCACCAGCGTTTGTGCGGCTCGCAGCCCCGCGCCCCAGCTGACCCATTGGTTGATGAAATCGGGAGTTTGGTCGCGATCGGGCCGCGTCGATGCGGCCAAGCGAACCGCATACGCCCCCACTTCCTCGGCAATCGGCACGCGGCGAACGGTTTCATGAAACCGCAAGATGTCTTCGCCTGTGAACAACGGTTCGATCGGTTCAGCACGCCGTGAGGTCGTTTGCATGACCACCGCCAACTCATCCTTGGGCGGCAGATAGTCAATCAGCACGTTGAACATGAAACGGTCCAACTGAGCTTCGGGTAGTGGATACGTTCCTTCCATTTCGATTGGATTTTGCGTTGCCAATACAAAAAAGGGCTCCTCCAATGGATAGCGACGCCCCGCAGCGGTGACTTGATGCTCCTGCATCGCTTCGAGTAGTGCAGCCTGCGTCTTGGGCGGCGTCCGGTTGATTTCGTCCGCCAAGACGACGTTGGCAAAGATCGGGCCTTTGACAAACGTCATCTTGCGATGCCCACCT
>NZ_JBFHFD010000429.1:0-7488 GCF_041583735.1 Novipirellula sp. | reverse complement strand
TGGTATTCGCCGATCGCCACCACCGTGATGCTGTGGGCTTTGTTAATCTATGCTCCTGTCGGTTTTCAGCCGTTTGTCTATTTCCAATTTTGATCAACAGCCCCGCTCACGATGAAGCCCGCTTTCGCCTACTGGATTTCCTTTGTCGTCGGCGGCGTTTTCGTAGCTTGGCTGAGCGGGCGACTTGACCCCCATTTCGTATCGGATTCCGCGAGTTATCTGGACTATTCATTTTCGTCCTTCGATGCGATTGGACGATCGATTCGCACGCCGGGCTATCCATTGTGGTTGCTGGCGTTTCGCAGCACGGTCGGATTGGCTTTTATCCCTTTGGCTCAGGTGATCGTCCACGCCACGGCAGCATCTTGGTTCGCCATCGAACTGAGACGGCAAGGGCTGGGCGCTCGCGACTGCATCGTCGCAGGAATCGCGATCGCAGTGGGATGCACCGCGATGGACCACATCAACACCGTTTCGACCGATGCGATCGCAGCCTCCGTGGGCGTCATGGTTGCGACCGCACTTTTGCGATTCAGCACTGCGGCGGATTCGTGGTGGTGGGCCACCGCGGTTGTAGTTTTGTCGGTGATTGCGATCATGCTGCGACCCGCTTACTTGTTTCTAATCCCCTGGCTGATGGTTGCAGGCAGCTTATTAGGCCGGGTCCATGGGCAATCATGGAAACGCTCGCTGGGCAACAGCTTGCTTGTTTCGGTCGCGACGCTCGTGCCAATATTGGCCTGGATGGGGCTTCGCTTGGTGGCCGTCAACGACTTTGGAATCCTGCCGTTTGGCCACCAGAACTTGGCGGGGGTACTGGTCCAATTGCTCTCGGACGAAGAACTCCGAGCGTTACCCGGTGATGCGGCCGCGATGGGAGAATCAATCGTGTCGGAGCAGCAAGACCTCGCGGCGGCGGGGCACACTTTTGCCGCAGGCGAAACGGGAGCGACGATGACCATCGATGCCCGCTGGGACGAGATGACCTATTTTGTTGTCGTGCCTGCGGCGAAAGCAATCGCAGGCGACGATCCCGTCGCACAACACAACGTCATCAAAGCGATGAACCAAGAAATCATTCGTCAATACCCGCAGCGTTACATGGTCTGGATTGCAAAAAATGGGCGGCGGGGCGCATGGGCGATCGCTGCGGACATCGCCATGCACCCGATATTTTTGAGTGCAATCCTCGGTTTGACCGCATGGTTGATCTATGCAGCGGCCAGCGGAATACCGTGCGGCGGAGTCCTGGACAATGGCCTCGCCATGCGGTCGTTAACGATCATGACGCTGACCTATCTGCTGGCGAAGCTGGGGTTTGTGATCCTGACCAGCCCCGGGATTGGCCGATTCAGCGATGCTGCGGCGATCTTTTTGCCAGCGTGGCTTGCGGTGGCCGCACTGCAGTGCATTTTTCCTCTCTCGGAACGCAAAACACGAGAGCTTGGGTGACTCGTGTTTAGTCGCGAGGTTTCAGACCATTATGAGTTGCTTTTGCGGTCAGAGCGTCTTCGGGCCAAAAGTGCTTGGGATAGCGGCGACGCAGTTCTTTGCGGACGACCGGATAGGTGGTCTTCCAAAAGCTATTCAAATCATCGGTGATCTGTTGCGGCCGGCGGTTTGGTCCGAGCAAGTGCAATTGCAGCGGCACCTTGCCGCCCGCGATACGAGGTGTGTCGGTCCAGCCAAACAATTCCTGCAGCTTGACATGGATCGCCGGCGGCTTGCCCTCGACGTACTCGACACGCACCGTATTGCCGCTGGGAACGGTGATTCGCTCGGGAGCGTGACGTTCAATCTGTTGCTGCTGAGCATAGTCGAAGATCCCCTTGAAATGGTCCAGCCAAGCGGCGCGGCGAAGCTGGGCCAGCGACGTCACCGATTGACACAGTTGCTCGAGCACGCGGTGCACGGCAGCGTCGTCAAGTTTGGGAATATCTAAATCCGGCATTTGCGAATGCAGAAAGCGTACTCGCTGCAAAAATGCCAACGCAGCTTCGTTTTTGTCGCTCAACAACGACTCGACATTATCTCGCGTCACATCCGCTAATACCGTCGCGACATGGGGACTTGGTTGACATTCGATCGGCGATTCACTGAGAACGAGGTCATGAAAATATTGCCGTCTTCGTGCGATCACGACTTGTTTTGCGGGATCATAAAACGGTTCATCGATCGTACGAACCTGCGACGCGTCAAGCCACTCCAGCTCGATCGGCACCGCGACTCGCACCCTCGCTTCGGTGCCACGGTCGTCAACATCGATACAAACAAAGTATTTGGACGGCATGCCCGCTTCGTGAGCCAGTGCCGCGTTGGCAAGCTGGACTCCACGGCCGCCTACCATCACCCCTCGGTCGCTGTCGTGGCTTCGTCGACGAGCGACGCGATCGGGGTACGCGGCCAACAGACATTGCTGCAATGCTTGGTTATCGCCTGAGTGCTGCGGCGAGCTCTCTGCCGACCCCATGATTCGGCGAATTTGTTTGGCAACTCGCTGAATTTGTTTCGCAGCCCCACGATCGATCTCGATGCGAGCATCGCCATCGAGATAGCGTTTCAATTTTTCAATCTGGTCAAACAGACTTAACGATTGCGAGCGAAACGGACCGCGTTCACTTAACAGCGCCGCAATCAGTGTCGCGTCAGCAACCACTCCAAAATCATCAGCAGCAACAAGGAATCGGGCAATCCGTGGATGCAGCGGCAACCGCATCATTCGCTGTCCGACCGGCAATAAGCCACCGTTGTCATCGATCGCGCCGAGCGAGATCAACAACCGTTTGGCTCGATCAACGGTTTCGAGCGACGGCGGTGTCAGCCAAGGAAAATCCAATGCATCGCGTTCGCCCCAACCGGCCAACATCAAGGCGGCAGAACTAAAGTCCGCACGCTCAATTTCGGGTGAATCGTGCAGCCGTCGCGAGCGATGGGCCGCCAGCGGCCAGAGCCGGAAACAGACCCCCGCTTCGGTTCGCCCGGCCCGCCCCGCCCGCTGGTCCGCCGAGGCTTGGGAAATGGGTTCTAAACGAAGCACCGGAAGCCCCACGGCAGGATTGAACCGCATCACGCGAGCGAGCCCGCTGTCGATGACCGCGGTCACACCAGGAATTGTGACCGACGTTTCGGCGACGTTGGTGGCAAGAATGATTTTGCGTTTATTCGATACCGAAAGCACCGCATCTTGATCGGCCGCATTCATCTCGCCGTACAGATCATGCAGTATGCAATTCGCAGCCATCCCGCTTGCTTCGATCATCCGGTGCGTTCGCCGGATTTCCCCCACCCCCGGCAAAAAGATCAGTACGTGACCGGCGGTCCGATCGAGTGCTGTGGGCAAGGTTTCGATGATTTGCGAATCGATTGGCTGTTTGGACAGATGAGGCGAATGAACGATGTCGACCGGAAACGCCCGGCCTTCGCTGTGCACCGACACTGCATCGCCAAGAAACTCTGCCACCGGCTCGGTCGCCAACGTGGCCGACATCACGATCAGTTTCAATTCGGGACGCAGTGTCGTGCGGATGCGGTGCAGCATCCCCAGCGCCGAATCGATTTCGAGACTGCGTTCATGGAACTCGTCCAAGATCACACAGCCCACGTTTTCCAGCAGCGGGTCATTGCTAAGTCGCCGCAGCAACATGCCGGTTGTCATCACGATCAACCGCGTCTGATTGGACGTGCATCGATCAAAGCGAACGTGATAGCCGATACGGCTACCTAATTCGCTGTGGTCCAGATACGCCAGCCGCGATGCTGCACCCCGCGCGGCCAAGCGACGCGGTTGAATCAATAGAATCTCGCCATCGTCGACGCTATTCCGCTGCAGCAATGCGAGTGGAACCAGCGTCGTTTTACCAGCGCCCGGAGGCGCCTTTAAGACCACGGGAATCGACTTGCTTGCCGAAGCAAGGATCGAGTCCAAGCATTCTACGACCGGCAAGTCGAGGGCGTCAGCATCGCTAGAAACCGAGTTGCCGGAACCAGAATCGCTCACGTCGAGATGCTCACTTGGATTGCGACAAAGACACTTGTGGTTACGCAGGTCCCAAGCCAAACGCTCTTCGCCACGCACTGATTTGGCCGACGTGAAGCGTGATATGACCACCGACGTAGAAGTTCAGCATCGCACCAGACGTAGGCAGTCGATCTCGCATCGCTTCATTGGGATTCGCCTCTAACAAAACGGCGTCGTCCGCGTTTTCCAACGCCGCCAGCGCGGCTTCATAGCCGGTGTTGAACGCGTTCAGGATCTCGTCCATCGGAGGATAGATATTGCCCTCGGGATCGTCGACGCACTTCGCTGACTTAGAGAACACTTTGACAAACTTGTCACTCGGCTGATAGGCCGATGCATCGCCTCCCAACGCCTTGATCACCTCGGACGCATACAAACTAAGGTGTCCAAAAACGAACGCGGGATGATTCGACTCGATCACCGTATCGCCGCACTTGGCAAAGCGAGCAAATTGTTCGGGGGTGACGTCTTTCAGCATGCGTTGGGCGTTGGCAAGTCCAATCCGGCTGGACGCTGCAATCATGGGACCGATGTTAGGCACGGCGTTAAATCCTTGTTTCATTCGAGTGTAAAATCCGCCATTCGGCATATCCTAGGTCGCGATGCCGAGAACCGTCTAGACACCGACGCGGATTTGACGTTCGCAGCCACTTACTACCGTTAATCACGCTTGGGCGATCGCGTCCGCCACAACTTGCTTGGACTTTGCCAGCCCCTCGCGGGCGACTTCCAACGCGTCGCGTTTCCAGTACTCGGGATTGAACAACTCGAGTGAAAAGGTGCCACGGAAACCATGGTCAAGCAATTGGCGAATCGTTGGCACGAGCGGGCAGACCCCGTCGCCGGGAAAGACACGATCTTTGTCACTGATCTCGCGCTGCGAAGGTTCGCCGGGATAGTCGTTGATATGGAAGCAATGCATTCGCGAGGCTTCGATCATCCCTAGGCCCGCGAAATCGCTACCCCCTTTGTAGATATGATAGAAATCGGGCAGCACACATGCCTTGGGGTGTTCGGCGGCCGTTGCGACGTACGCCAATTCACCCAGCTTGCTGATCGTGGGCGAAAAACCCCAAAGTTCCAACTGAGGCGTGACTCCCGTTTCGTCCCCGACCTGCAACAGTGCACGATAACGCTCGGCGATCACTTCAAGTGGCGGCGAGATCGCCTCTTTTTGATGCGCCCCGATAGGCGGCGCCGCAATCATGGTCCCCCCAATGGACCGAACCAATTCCATGTCGCGGCGAGCCACTTCGAGCCCCGCTTTTCGCTGTTCGGCATCGTCGTTGATCCATTGTGCAAATCCGATCGCGCTGTCGACCGTCATCCCTGCATCTTCAATCTGCTTTCGCAGATCCGCAACGCTGCCTCCGTCTTTGACATAGGTTTCTAGATCCCGAATCCATGGTTCGACGCCATCGTAGCCCGCCTTGGCAGCCACTTCGATCTGCTGCTTGACCGTCAGATTGTGTCCTCGCAGCGTGCTCATGTTAAGAGCGAAGCGGACCGGAAAGGTGTCGTTTACGGAAACCGGTTCTGTGGCAGTGACGGTTGCAAGATTGCGGGTCACCGCCAAACCGACGGCGGAGGTGCTGACAAGTCCCATAAATTGGCGGCGGTCGGTCATAGCAGCAAAACTCTCAGGAAGGAAAAATCAGGGGAAGAAAAAGGGGCAGGAGCCATCGTTTTACTCGATTAGCCTAATCAAAACATCATGGCGTTGCTTGCATGGAATATTCGCAAGCAGAAGAGAACTGAATTTCCGCTTCGCGACATGTGCCGAGAGTTTTATTCATTTGGGAATTTCCGAAACGCTTCGCGACCTTGGTTATGAATAAAACAATCCCCGACGAATTGGGTTGCAGCTAAGCAAAAAAGCCTCACAATGGACGGAGTGCAAACCACACCCTTTTCTCATTAGATGCTCTTCTCAATAGCATTTGCGTGTTGATGCCAAGCGATTCACCCGAATCGAAATTGAATCCGCATCCATCGGATGCCAGCCGAACTGAGCTTACGCAATCAAGTGACCCGCTTGATTCACGAGACACCGGCAATTCCACTTCGCAACTGCGAATCGATTCGGAACGCGAGTCACTTGAACTCGAATTGTTCCGGCTCAAGCGAGAAGCCGATGCGGCGCGTCATGAAGCGCAAGCGGCGAGGTGCGATGCCGAAGCAGCCTCGATCGAGCTAAAACTTCGCGGACTGGATACGCCCCACCCCGAGACGCCAATACGAATGGCTGCGTCCAGCCCCGCTGCCCCGAGTCACGCGTCGCCGCAACCGACCGACCCCGCCCGCACAGCGGACGATCCCTCGCATGCCGCGGCGCCCTTGCAAGCGGATTTAGAACCGGACCAAAACACTGCGGATGTCACTTGGTATACGAGCCCGATTCTCGAGAAACCCGCATCGACGCCGCTTGAACCGGAGCCGGCAAAGAGGGAGCTTTCCGCTGCCGCATTGACCTCGACGTCGTTTCAAAGTTGGCAAGAGATTCGCGAAGCGTTCGACCAGGATGTCGAAAAACATCGTGCTGAGAAACAGGACGACGAAACGCCGATCGGGGACGCGTCCGACAGTCCCGATGCAACCGAGAAGGCAGACGCAACAACCAGCAAACCATCCGCTGGCGTCACCGAACTGGCCGTTGTTGAAGAGCCAAATATCCAACCGGACACCCTCGCTCGGATCGTCACTGAAACTCGCGAAGATCACGCCGCTGCACCGCAGCGACGCGTCGATTCGGCTCATCGCCAAGCTTCTGCGCCTCGGTTTCGAGACGCGGTTTCGCCGGACGAAAGGAGCCCGGCCGTGGCAGCAGGCGAAACGAGCGATGCCCCATCGGTTTGCATCGCAACGGCCAAACCAACCGCCACCGAATCGGCGAGTTCATTAGATCCAGCTTCTCTGCAGATCCCGAGCCTCGACAGCGGCGAGAAGCCGATCGAAAAAGCGAATATCGCGGATCTTAAATCGGAGTTCGTTGCTGACGACACGGCGACGCCCGAGGATCGGCGACGAAAACCAGCGGCCTGGATCGCAAGCGTGATTGTGCATGCAGTCATTCTCGTGATCCTTGGCGTTGTCACACTGCAAACGCACAAGCCGCTCGACCAGGTGACGCTATCCGCCTCGGCACCTTCGGCGTCCGAAGTGTCAATGGAAACCTTTTCCATTGAAAGCAGCGAATTGGAAACCGAGCCGACCGAAGAGCAAACCGAATCCGAGATCCAGTACGACTTGAGCCCCGTCGGCGAGATCGCAGTATCCGATTTCAAGCCCCCACCACCGCCATCGATGCCAAGCCCGGCTGCGGCCATGCTGAGCCAGTCCGACAACTCGGCCGCCGCGATGTTGACCAAGCCGAGTGACTCGGACGCCAAGATCCAGTTTTGCGGAGTCGATGGTGGGGGAAACCATTTCGTCTACTTGGTCGACAGCAGCAAGAGCATGGGGGACGCCTT
>NZ_JBFHFD010000428.1:0-7492 GCF_041583735.1 Novipirellula sp. | reverse complement strand
GTCGAGATCGTATTCATTCGGCACACCTATACCGCGACCGAAGTCGACGAGCATACGTTCTTTTACGGACGTGAAACCGGCGGCACGGTGGTCTCGTCGGCGCTGATCGAAATGGAGCGAATTGTCAAAGAGCGTTATCCGGTCGAGGATTGGAATATCTATGCGGCGCAAGCGTCCGATGGTCACAACTTTGACCACGACATGCCTCAGACGATGGCGATGTTAGAAAAATCGATCCTGCCGATATGCCAGTATTACGCATACATCGAAGTGGGCGACGAGCCGTTAACGAGCGACAGTGTGCTATGGAAAAACTATGAGTCGATGGTCGCCCGGATACCGCATTTCGAACGAGCCAAGGTAAGCGAACCGGCCGACATCTACCCCGTTTTCCACAAGCTGTTTTCCAACGACAAACGTCAACGGTCTCAGACGGCGGCTGGCTAAGCAGAGCATCATCCGCGCGCCGACACTAAAACAGAACCAATTGAGGGATGCCCACGCGATGACCGGAACGAATCTGATCTATCGTGGCTCGGAATGGGATTTCGAGTCGCTGCACCGCGCCCACGAGGCGATCGAAGAAATTGCACTCGGCGAGCTTGGGCTTGACGTCTATCCCAACCAAATCGAGGTGATCACTAGCGAACAAATGCTCGATGCCTACGCCGCGATTGGCATGCCGCTGATGTATCATCACTGGTCCTTTGGAAAACACTTTGCTCGCGAAGAGCTGCTGTATCGCAAAGGGGCTCGTGCATTGGCCTACGAGTTAGTCATCAACTCGAACCCCTGTGTCTCGTATGTGATGGAAGAAAATACGATGACGATGCAGGCGCTTGTGATCGCGCATGCGGCGTTTGGACACAATCATTTCTTTAAAAACAACCACCTGTTTCGCCAATGGACGCGTGCCGATCGTGTGTTGGATGATCTCGCCTATGCCAAACATTACATCTCCGATTGCGAGCAGCGATACGGACTTCAAGCCGTCGAAGGCATCCTGGATGCGGCTCATGCGTTGATGGGTTACGGCGTCAGCCGGTATGCCCCCAAACGTGCCGCGACCACGAAGGACCGGATTGCCAAGGCAGAATCACGCCGCCAACACGAACAATCGACTTACAATGATCTGTGGCGGACGCTGCCCAGCAAAGGAAAAGAACCGCTCGCGGGAAGCGAAGTCCAAGACAACGGTGCAACCAATTCGCTCAGCCTTCCTGAAGAAAACGTCTTGGCCTTCCTCGCCAATCATGCTCCGAAGCTAAAGGATTGGCAGCGAGAGATTCTGCACATCGTTCGTCGCATGGCACAGTACTTCTACCCTCAGCGTCAGACCAAGATGATGAACGAAGGCTGTGCGACCTATGTGCATTACCAAATCATGAACCGTTTGTACGATACCGGCAGGATCGAAGAGGGATCAATGCTCGAGTTTCTGCACATGCACTCGGCCGTCGTGACCCAACCTCGTTTTGACGATCGCCGATTCAGCGGCATGAATCCGTACGCGATTGGCTTTGCCATGATGCGGGACATCGCCCGAATTTGCGATGACCCCAGCGACGAGGATCGGCAATGGTTCCCCGAGTTTGCCGGCAATGGGCACGCGATGGCAACATTACGAGACGCGTGGTCCGAGTACCGCGATGAAAGTTTCATCCTGCAGTTTCTCAGCCCTCGGCTTATCCGCGACATGCACTTGTTCGCCGTCGGCGATGAGAGCGGGCTGCCTTATTTGGCAGTCGAAGCGATTCACGACGAATCGGGATACCGCGAAGTCCGGCAGCGTTTGGCCGAGCAATATGACATGCTCAAGCATGAACCCGAAATCGAGGTCACCGAAGCCGACTTGACGGGTAATCGTCGTTTGGTGCTGACTCACCGTGTTCGCGGCGGACGGTTGTTATCCAAAAACGACTGCAATCGAACGCTATGCCACATCGCCAATTTGTGGGGTTATCGCGTGCGATTAGTCGAAGTCGATTCGGAAAGTGGCAAAACCTTGAACGACTATGACGTCGTCGCGATGCCATAACGCTCAGCAAACGTTCGGAAATAAATTCGTCATTTCAAAATGTTTCCCGAATGACATGAACCCTCCGGTAGCGTTTAGGCCGTTCCGCTAGAGCTTTTCTGGAATGGGCGTAGCTCGACTGTCAGCTTTAGAGGTAGTGGACGAGACGACGAGCCCCAGCGACTCAGTGGCACGACGGGACTCGTAGCCTCGTCCACTACAGAGAAAACACTTCACCCGCGTGATTTGTCACAAAAATCGAATGACGAGGCTATTTCCGAACAGTACCTACGGGGCCTTCGTCGTATTGGGATCCGCGTTTTCTAAGAACGACAGCATCTCGAAGATCTCGTCCTGCGTGTATTGATCCATCAACCCCTTGGGCATCATCGAATTGGGCGACTGCACCATTTCTTCGATGTCATCTTGCGAGATCACCGTGGGCTCTTTCGCTTCAGGGTTCTCTAGAACCGTCACGTTGTCTTTGTCTTCGCTGAGGATGATCCCTGTCACGACGCGGCCTTCGACGGTCAAAATTTGGTGCATCGCGTATTTAGCGTCTACCTTGTGCGACGGATCGATGATCTCTCGCAATACCGCCGCCCGATCCCCTTTGAATCGAGTGAACACCTCTGTCAAATCGGGTCCGATCACGCCCCCTTCGCTGCCGACTTTGTGACATCCTTGACACGATGCCTCGGCAAAGATGCGAGATCCGATTTCAGAAGAGCGTCCCTTCATTCCATTCTCGATTTGATTTTGCAAATCGTCCAACTTCCAAGCTTGCACGAACGCACGGTTGCTGCCGATGGGATTTGCTGGCTCGACCGGACTCTTCATCCACGCATCCAAATCCTTGACCACCACCATCACGCCGTACATGCGGTACCAGTGCTGAGGAAAGGTACAAACATAGGGATACTCGCCCGGTTCGGTCGGAGCATTGAAGGTGATTCGATCCGTTTGATCGGGCTGAACCATTTGGCTGGCGGCCAACACGCTGTCGAGTTCGGGAACAAAAGGCAAATCGTTCCAACCGCCCGCCGATCCGACAACGGCACCCGCTTGAGCGACTTCCTTGAGTGCCCCCGGTGCGGTCACGACTAGATTGTGAGGCATCAAGTCGTGGTTCTCGAGCACAATTTGCACGGGGCGTCCGGCTTCGACGGCAAAGTAGGGGATGTCATACCGCATCTCTTCTTCGACCGCTCGAATTCGCACCACGCGAACTGAGACTTCACGCAATCGGCTCCGATACGATTTGACTTGTGCGGCGGGAACCGCAGCCATCAATTGGTCGGCCAACTGCATCGCATCGACAAATTGAGCGGTTGTCCGCTGAGCCGCCTCGGTTGATTCCGCTAAATCGACCAGCGTTGCCACCAACGCTTGACTGGTTTGCGAGGACCGCTGTTTCAACGGCACTCGCAACAGCGTTCGCACAGCAGCGGATCGATAGGTCGGATCGGAAACAAACGGAGCAATCAAGTCAAAGTTTTCCGCAGGCTGCGATGAAATCTCTGCCATCGCGGTGATCGCATCGTTGCGAACTCTTTCGGACTTCACATTTTGGATCAGCCCGACGATGGAATCCCGCAATGCGTCACGCTGCTGAGGATCGGGAACCAATCCCACCGCATCAAGCCACGCCAACGTAGATGCTTCGTCCGTCGACGCGATCGACCAAGCCGAGGCAGCGTCGCCGATTTGAATCAGAGCTGCCAAACCGACTGAACGAACGAAGGATTGTTCGGCTCCCTTCGCCGTTTCTTCGAGCATTGGCTTGTTTTGCATCAATGTCGCAACCGGCTGATCGAGCAACATTTGGGCGAGCACTTTAGCGGTCCGTTTGCCTTGTCGGTCATCCAGTTTGATCTTGCCCAGTGCGGCTAGGGTCTCATGGGCAACGCTGGTTTCACGTAGCTTTGCCAGTGCCGCCACCGATTCTTGGCGAAATTGAGGCGACATCCCATCACGACTCAAAATCGCCTCGTAAACCGGAATGTATTTCACGTCGTCCGTTTGCCGTGGGACCATCAACAACCGCTCGCTGTCGAGACGGTTCAGTTGATAGGCCACAATCCGAGGACTCTTGTCTAAGAAAACCGTCGGTGGTTGGACCGGGCGAACGGTTGTGCCATGCGAGTGATCGTCGGCAACACAAAACAGCGACGGTGTCCAAACGCAAAACGCCAAAACAATGGGAAAACGCATTTCCAAAACCACCCAGCGGATCATCAACAACAAAAAAGAAGGGAAACGTCGCCCGTGATGGGCGACGCATTGGGTCACCATCGCGAACGCTACTGCTCAAGCGCTCGCATGGTTTCATCGAGCGTGTATTGCAGGTATTCATCCATGTCGTATTCCAGCACGCCGAGGGCGAGTTCAACCGCCTCGTCCCCATCAAGGAAACTGACCGCTCGCACCGCTTCGAGCCGAACCCGAGGATGTTCATCTTGGATCGACTTTTCAATCAACTCGCGATGATTGGGAAGTTGGTCGATCATGAACGAAACGACGCGTGTCGCGGCGGCCCGTGCCCGATGATCTTTCGCCGCCAGCACTTTTGCAAGCAGCGATTCGTTGACTCGGTTGTGCGATTGATAAACCCACAACGCTTCGAGCAAATGATGCTCATAGTCTTCGTCGCTGGCGTCCAGCGACGCAACCCAAGTTTTCAGCCCGGCCGCGACGTCGTCGGCATCACGCTGAGCGAGTTCACGACGAGCACGGTAGCGAGTGCGATCCTCAGGCAACTTCAACAGTTCCAACAGATTGCCAATCGGTTCTGCATCGATCTTCGCAGGCTCGACCAAAGGGCGTGTTTTATGAGTGATCCGCCAAATCCGCCCATGCGAATGATCACGACTGGGGTCACGCAGATTGTGCTGCAGGTGACCGATCAACGCATTGTGCCAATCGACGATATAGAGAGATCCATCGGGAGCGATTTGCACATCGACAGGACGAAAGTTGCCATCGTTGCAGGAAACAATCGGCTCGACTTCGACACCAACAAAACCGCTGCCTTGCTCGGTCACTTTGTGGCTCAGCACCATCCGGTCGCCGATGCAATTGGTCACCAAGAAGTTACCTTGCATGTCCTCGGGAAAATGTCGACTCGACATCATCGCACATCCAGCCAACGGACGTGTGCGTTTGGGATAGAAACGAGGGTAGCTGTATTGGGGATCGCCACCGGTAACGCTGGCCAGTCGGCGGTGTTGCGATCCGCCGGGGTGTTTCAGTGGATACTCGATGTGTCCCGAGATCGGCGTCGCCCAATATCCAAACCCAGGTGACGCGTCACCGATAAAGTTCTGGCCCCAGCGATCAAAGACATGTCCCCAAGGATTCGAGAACGCCATCGAAACATGCACTCCGAATTTTTCGGTCGTTGGATCGTATCGCCAAATTCCACCTTCGGCCAAGCGGACCAACCCCTGCGGCGATTCGACTTGCGAATACTTGAATGTGCCTTCTTGGAAATAAAGGCCACCATCGGGGCCCCACTCGAACGCGGCAAGCCCGTGGTGCGAGTCGGCCGAATCAAATCCAATCAATTGACGAACTCGGGTGTCGGCTTTGTCGTCCCCGTCGGTGTCCGTCAACAACAACACATCAGGTTGTTGTGCGCAGTAAACGCCGCCCCGACCGATCTCGAATCCGGTGGGTTGGTGCAAGCCATCGGCGAACACCTTGCACTCATCGGCGGTACCGTCAGCATCGTGGTCCTCGAAGATCAGCAGTTTGTCATTCATCGGTGTCTTGGGTTTCCAGTGGGGATACGACGCCATCGTCGCGACCCAAAGTCGGCCTTTGTTGTCAAAGTTCAATGCAACTGGGTTGGCCAATTCAGGAAACTCTTCTTCCGAAGCAACCAATTGGATTTGGTAGCCCTTGGGCAATGTGAATAATTTCTGTTGCTCGGCGGCGTTGAGATAGTCAAGCGAGCCGAGTTTTCCTCGCTTGGCATTGGGGTCGTCGGGGCCGCCGACGTTTGTCTTGGGATTGATAAAGGCGAGGGTGTTCGAATCGTCCACTTGATCAGGAACCGATTCTCCTTTTGCAACCGCCCAGATTCGTGCGTCGCGATTGGCCGTCATCTGGTCTAAAATCGCTCGTTCACGTTCCATTACGTCGGTGTTGTTGTACGTACCGTCGCTGCCCGCTTTCCCACGAGCCCCATAGATCGAATAACCATTGACGGCTCGGTAGCGATGAAACCAGTGAAAATTCTTGTCGTCGACTTGCTCTTTCACTGCCGCATCGACCTTGGTTGGTCCCGCTTCGCCAAACAACCCTTGATCCAAAATCGGGGCGAGGGACGCGTAGCCTTTTCCGTTCAGATGGGCACCATTGAGCGTCAATCGCTCGTCGGACTTTTCAAACAACGCCTTGGTGGGCGAATAAAGGTCGACAAACCCGATACCGGTTTCCTTGGCAACACTTGCAAGGGCTTCGGTATAGAGAGCAAGGTTTTTGTTTTGTTCTTCGCCCGAGGTGACATTGGGATCTCCGACGTCTTCGAATGCGATCGGCGAAATTAGCACAATACGTGGGGCGCCCTTGCCGTAATCTTTGCCTTGGGTTTCGTTGACCAACTGCGTCATCTGCTCAGTAAACTTGCCAAGACCTTTTTTGCCGTCAAACGATTCGTTGAAGCCAAAGAAGTACAAGATTACGGACGCTTGGCTGTGCGTTAGGTGCGTATCGGGATCACCAAAGTTTTGCGAGCGAATTCGCTCGAATGGTTCATCGCCAGGAAAACACAAATTGCGAACCACAAGCTCGAGATCAGCGAAACGTTGATGCAGTAAACTCTCCCAATGGTTTTCGGTTTGCAAACGCTCGCCTAATGCGTTGCCCACCAAACAGATATGGTCGCCTTGTTTCAGTTCCACTTCGGCAGCATCGCATCGCGCCGGCGGCACCGTCAAACTCACGCCGAGAAGCATAAGTGCGAGGAGGAATGTCGTTTGTCGTTGCATCAGGTTTTCAATCTCCGAATTGTTTTCCAGACGGTCCGGTTCCATTTTCCGACGCCTCACAGGGAAGCATCACACCCACATGAGTGGTTCCGATCATACACGGAGAACTGGGCTGTGACAGTTCGCAAGAAGGCAAGTGAGAGAACACGAACGAGCAGGGGGAGGGGCGGTGACAGGGAGGGGAACGTTTCCGGGGGAGGGCAGGGCAGAGCAGGGTAGGGAGGGGCGAAGCAGCTTGTTTCGCTTCCAATCCGCTATTTCCTGCGGACTATCTTGCACCACGGAACTTGAAATATCTTGTATCATTCAGACTTCATTTATGAATTATCCGACATAAAAAGTCCGTTCCCACGAACACATTATGATACACGCGGAATCCGAACTGGGGGCGAACGGCAAAGAAAACAGCTTTAAAAGCGATTTTCTTAACCGAATGCATCCGTCGCATCAAATCCAGAAGCTGTTCGACTACGTGCCTGGC
>NZ_JBFHFD010000427.1:0-7495 GCF_041583735.1 Novipirellula sp. | reverse complement strand
TCCCGCAGTGTCGCCACCGGGCGGCGCGAGCAGCAAGCGGCCCACCTCGTCATTACTTAACACGTGAGGCAATTTGCGTTGCCGCCGTGGATTGCGAAGCGGTTTTGCAGGGTTGCTGGTCGCGATCCCTTGCCGCATCGCAAATCGATAGAAACTGCGGAGCGACGCGAGTTTGCGAGCGATCGTGGTCCGCGCGTAACCGGCTTCTTGCAGTGCCGCTTGAAACGTACGCAGCTCTTGTGGCGAAAGTGTTTCCGGTTTTGGAACCTGGCCGCGAGTGGCTCGAAACCACTCGACCATCGCAAAAAGATCTTCTCGATACGCCTTGATCGTCAGATCGGATGCATTGCGTTCGGTCGCCAAGTACCGCAAAAATTGAGTGATCGCGCTTTGCATGAAGTGCAGTGGGGTCTTAGTAGAAGTCGTCGATTGACAAGCTGTCAAATTCTTCGCTAGCAAGCATGTCATCTTCGGTCGGAACCGCATCACGAATTTTGCGGCTCAGCATCGCTGCGTCATACCACGAAAACTCAAGATCGGGATCGGCCGCAAAGCGTGCTAATTGACGCAGTGTCTCATCGCGATTTTGATCATCGAACATGAAGATGAACTTCTCTTCGCCTTTGACCAGCGCTAAAACATTGATTTCCTGATCCATTGATGCAAGTGTCCATTTGCTAGTCACAACGCCGATGCCAAACAGCCGGGGTTACCCGACTTACCTGGCTTTCAGTATCGGCTTAGCGGCCATCGCAAGATGAGGTCCCTTGCGTCACTTCCACCTCGTGATTCGAGCATTTCTGCGATGTGGACGTGACAACAGAAACGAATGAAATCATCGCTACGTTTTAAATAACCCTGCCAACCTCCCGAACGCGCATCATCGCCCGTTTCCACGTAATCAGCGAGCCGATTTGTGAAATAAGAGTCATCTCCCCGATAGATTCGTGTATGCGTTAACACCGGATCGTGATTCACGATCGTCGCGGGACGCAGCGGCGACGGCGGGTCGGGGATCAAGTCGGTAGGCTCGGGCCAATTTGCTGGCAACGGTGATTCGGGCAATTGGTCTCGAAACAATCCCAAGCCCACCTCTTCGGCCGTCGGGGCGCCGGGATAACCCGCCCCATTCTGGCCTTGGCCCGTCGCTTGGCCCGTCGCCTGGTTCTCAACAAACGAATTGCTATCCCGAGTCGAAGGGGGGCCCAATTCCATCGCGTCGATCGGCGAGTCATCCGCAGCAGTCGGCGGACGAAGTTGATTCGCATCGAGCGGCATTTCGGCCGAAACTCGGTGCAGATTGCGTTGGGAAACCGCTGCAGGCTCGTCCCCAGAGAGGGGTGATTGCGTTTCGAGCTGGCTGCGAGCGAGTTCGAATTCGGCTTCGCGAACGATTCGCCGCGGGATCTCTTTCTCTTTGTCGGTGCCCCATGGCAAACCGTAACCCGCCGGGATTGGATGGAAACCTTCGTTGGCCGCATACCAATGAACGGTCATTGCCATTCGCGGCGGATAGTAGGCATCAAAATCGGTAACCGAGCCGACGACAATCGCCTCGACGTCCATCATTTTGGCCAGCCGCTGAAAATCGGCTCCCGTAGTCGGCTCGCCATACGTCGCCGAATATTGCAACCACTGCGCCTTGGTGACGCCGATCGGCATGACCTCGAACCCCGGAATCGCTTGCAGGGCAGCATAATAGCTTTCGGACACCAATTCGGTATCGAGCGTCGGCTCACTGCTCTGGTTAAAAAACGGTAGCACCGCGACCCGTTTCATTTGCGGAAACGGGTTGTGCAGCGATTCACGCTGACGAGTGTCCGGAACCAACGAACAACCGAGCGAACTCATCGCAACGGTGGTCAGCAGCAGGAACGAGCATAGGGGAGCAAGTTTCACGACATGTCTCGGCGCATCGATGGCGCACCCTGTCACTCCGCTCCCACAGGTTTGATCGGACGCTGTCCCCCGCCGAGATGAGGGAATTGTCAAAAAAACGCGATAACATCGACGATTGCGACGAATCGCCGCAACCACACGTGTTCACCTCGCGGCGGGACACACGGCGGGTTTTACTTTTGGATGTAAACCGGAATGTAATAGGTATGGCGTGGGGCGTAGCGGCTCGATGTCATCGGAATCGCATTCCATGTCGGTCGCAATGGTTCGCGGCCCATCCACAGATTGTACTCTTGGCGAGCAATCCGCTGCTGAGACCGGTATAAAGCGCGAGCTTGGCGAAGTTCAGCCGGCGTCTTTGGCGACAAAGTCTGACTCGAGGGGGGAGTCGTCTGGGATGGCGAATCCAACGAATCAAACAGCGACACCTGTTCACTAAACGTCATCTCCTCAGGCTCTTGGGCCGAGGACGACGGAGCACTAACGCTGAGGATAACGACCATAACCAGCGAGAGCGGAAGGATGTGGCAAATACGCATAAATCACTTCACAATTTACGAGGGTTCAACGGGTGGGATGAACCCGTCCAGGGCTCCTTTGAGAAATCGGATTTCACGGCGGAACGAATTCAGCCTCACCGTTAAAACTGTCCCGAGTCACTGATTTTTGAGGGGGAATTGAAGGATTATTGGGGTCATCCCCTTCAAATTTGAAGAAAACTGAGTCCACTATATAGCAACGGAGGTCGTTGACGGCCTTCGGGTTTAGGGAAACCAATCCTTTGCGTATCCGTTTTCCCGCAAAACACTTCCACCCCTTTCTTAGTTCGAGGATTTTTTCCGTGCCCACTCTCCGAATGATGATCCCCACCTCTTTGGTTGCTGCTTGCTTGATGGTTGTTGCTATCGGTTGCAAGCCTCCTGCCCCACCAACGGTCAACATCGACACAGACAGCGCTGAAGTAGAAGGCGGGTCGAACACCACTGCTGCGGTTGAAACTCCAAGCAACACGACCACTGCAGCAGAAACCCCAGCTGCCGCGGAAACCCCTGCGGTTGAAGAAGTCGAAGCTGAGTAAGAAACGAAGGAATCATCGCGTCCGAAGCTCTCGCTTCCAATGCGACCTGAATAATAAAACGTCTCTCCACATCGGAGAGACGTTTTTTTTTGCAGTCCGTCCGCGAAGGATTTTTAAAACTTCACGGTGAACTCCACTACGGGTTCCTAGCCTCCTGCCTGGGTGCGAGTGCTTTAGTTAGCCGCTTGGGCCAACGCGGTGAAGTGTTTTCTCGTAGCTACCTTCGCCCGAAAGTGGTGATTCGTATTGGACGGCAACCATCCACGCTCTGGCGAGCGTCGCTACGAAACGCAAATGCCGTCATTTGCCGTCTCTAAATTCTTCACAGCGTTGCGTTTTGCCGCTAAGAATCTTCTTCCACCGCGACCTGTGCGGCGACTTTCGCGAGCACAGCTTGTAACGTCGCCTCCGCCGAATCGGATGATTCGGAATCTTCCCGCTCACTCATACGCAGCTCCACAATCAACGCTGCCACCGGAACGCCACCAAGGGAATCGGTGCAAAGTTTGACCAAGTCCTTGTGGGTACAAATGACGCGCGAGATCGAATCACCAAGCGATCGAATCCACGACCGCAACGACTCGACCGTTTCGGGAGCGTAGGGATCGTGATCAGGCAGCTCGCGTGACGCGACGATTGTGGCGCCACACTGTACCAACGTTTCTTTGAAGGCCTCGGGATTGCCAATCGCCGAAACCACAGCGACGCGATCACCGTCTAGCTGATCAAGCGGAATCGTCTGACTTGGATACTCTAACAGCGATGTGGGCACGTGCGAGCTTCGCACGATCGGCAACGTCGCGTTGACCTTTTGAATCTGCTGCTCAATCGATCGCAGCCGATCTGCATCGACGGCATCACAGCGACTGAGGATGACAAGGTCGGCACGCGAAAGACTCGAGATAGGTTCTCGCAATAATCCTCGCGGCAATAGATATCCAAATCCAAACGGCTCCGTCGCATCAATCACCACCAAGTCCAGATCGCGATGCAAGCGGCGGTGCTGGAATCCGTCGTCCATCAAAATCAGCTGGACGTCTAATTCGTCGACCGCGATCGTTGCGGCGGCAACCCGATCGGGGTCTTGCACGTGCGGCACATCCGGAAGCCGTGCATACAGTTCGAGCGCCTCGTCGTTGGCATCGGCGTCGCCTCGACCGTATCCACGGCTGACGATCCCCACACGGATGCCTTTGCCGCGAAACCATTTTGCCAAGAAACAAACCACCGGCGTCTTTCCGGTGCCGCCGGTGGTCAAGTTGCCCACGCTGATCACCGGCACATCACATCGAACAACGCCTTGGCCGGCGTCGTAAGCTCGGTTGCGTTTCCAGATGCCGAGGGCGTACGCTTGGCTGGCAACCCAAAGTCCGCCTCGCATCACAGCCGCCACCGGATCTTTCCGCTGGCCGTTCATAATCGATCGATAGTCCATAAGTTTCCGAACCGAGGGAAGTGGCATCAGCCGCTATAGCGTGAGAGGCAAATCGTGGACGACGCTAGGCGTTGCGTCGTCCGAGTCCGACCAGATCGTCAACCGGTTCCTTGCTGTCCGAGAGAATTTCGTCGGTACTTTGCGGGTCGATCCTGCGACACGATTCGGTCAACAAATCGGCGAGATCATCAAGCGGATCTTCCCAGGTCTCGACGGTCGATTCAAGCGGAGGAACATTGGCCATTTCATCCAACAACAGAATCATTCGTAAACAATGGCGAAACAGGATCCCCTCTTCCTTTTGCAACTTCCGCGCGGTCACGTACTTATTAAAATCGCCACCAAATTCGAGCAACTCGCCGACAATCCAAACGGGACGCACGTTGACGTTCTGCACGCGTGGAAACTCTTCGCGGAACAACCGCAAAAGTTTTTCGCCGATCGTCAGCGGCCACACCCGCGGTTCGTCAAACATCACACGACCAAAGCCGCGATCACGCACCTCTTCCTCTTCGTCCTCTCCCTTGGCACCAAGTTCTTCGGCCGTCGCCAGCCCCATGGTCAACAATTGAGAATCCAACCGCGTCGTTGCCAAGGTTCCGGCGGGCATGTCGTCGTACGAGGGCATTCGCACATAGCGAGCCACCGATCCAGGCACCTCCAAGACGCTCTCCAGTGCCGCAATCCGTTCGTGCGGATCCGCGATCGCCAATTGGTCGGCTAAGTAAACGCCAAACAACGGATTGATGCTTTTCAAATGCACCAAGCGTTCCAATCGATCGGTGGGCTTCGCGAGCGTCGGTCGATAGTCGTCGACCTCGTAGCCACGACTTTCGATCAACGCCGGATCTTGGTTGTCCTCTTCTTCGTTCGCCTTTTGGGTCTCTTCATCGCTCCGCATCTGATCCAGCAAATTGCCAAACAAACCTTCGGTCGCCTTGACCGCCGGAGCGTCGTCTTTCGATTTCTTGATCAACTTTGGCGACGCCGCACGCGGTTTGGGATCCAGTTCGATATAACCAGCCGTCCACAACGTGATCAGCATCCGATTCAAATCACGCTGAGCCTCTTCGATTCCTTTCGGCGGCAACAAGCGACGTCCGACCAAATCGCGAATCGGTTGGACTTCGGCATTTTCACCCAACAGATAAGCGAGCAATCGCCACGGCAATCGTCCTCGGCTGGACAGATTCGCGGCGGCCGCTTGCTGCAACTGTTCAAATTGCAACGCCGTCCAATACGATTCGCCACTCCGCCGCTTGGGCATTTTTTTCTTGAGCTGTTTCTTGGCCTTCATCAACCCCGGATCTTTGGTGTCCTCGGGGATCGAATCGTACTTTTCTCGCCAACGATTGATTTTGACATCGTCTTCGTGAGCCAACGAAAAGACGTAGCCGCGATCGTCGAACTGAGGCCGCCCAGCTCGCCCAAAGATCTGTTGGGCCGATGAAGGATCGACGAGCTTCTTTTTGTCCTTGGGGCCTTTCAGCAAACTAGGCAACACCACACTTCGGGCGGGCAAATTAATTCCGGCGGCCAGCGTTTCGGTACAGACACAAAAACTCAACAATTTTCGCTGGAACAATTCTTCGACGATCCGGCGATAACGCGGCAGGACGCCCGCATGATGCACGCCGACGCCACGCATCAGGATCGCCTTCAGCTTTGGTCCCGCTCCTTCGCTCATGTCGGCGGCGTTCAAATAGTCGGCCAATTCGGCTTGGCGGGCCTTGTCGATCAAACTTTTTCCTTTTAACAGTTCCGCCGTGGTCCAGCACTGAGAACGACTGAAACAGAACAATAAGGAAGGGGTCCGCCGCATGACCTCGTCTCCGGCCGCGATTTTTTCGGCAAAGTCGGCCAGAATTTCGTCCTCGACCCACTCGAATTGCAGCGGTACCTTGCGTTCGCTGCCCGATACCAATTGCAACCGGCGTTGGTGAGAACGATACAACCACGAAGTAAAATCCAACGCATTGCCGACCGTCGCACTCAGCAGCATCGTTCGCACGTGTGGCGGTAACAACCCAAGTGTCAACTCCCAAACGATGCCGCGTTCGGGATCGTTGAAGTAATGAAATTCATCCATCACCACCGACGAAACATTATCAAAGTCAAACGACTCGGGATTCAGCAGCCGATTGAGCAGAATTTCAGCGACGACGACCAATACCGGGGCATCGGGGTTGGCGGTGCGATTCCCAGTTACCAATCCGACTTGGTCCGCCGAAAATCCCCAGCGGACGGCCGACTCGCGAAGTTCGACCAATTTTTGGTCCGTTAGTGCGATCAGCGGCGTCGTGTAGTACATTCGTTTGCCGGTCCGTAGCGCCTCGTACACCGCGGCCTCGGCGATCAGCGTTTTCCCCGTCCCGGTGGGGGCACACACCAGCACTCCTTGCTCGTTTGTAAAATACGCCAGCAAGGCTTCTTCTTGGACGGGATACGGTTGGAACGGAATCAGATCGAAGTATTCCGAAGCCAAAACGTCACGGTCGGGATTCTCTGTTGGTTGCGTCATAGTCTACAAGTTGTAACAGTCATCTAAGAACAATGGACCTAGGGAGACACGAATCGATGCCAAGTCCACGACAAGACGCCCTTTCAATCTGGAATGCCGGTGTCGATTCAGTTCGTGCCCACGAACGAGTCCTTTCAGAAATCCAAGTCGAAGCGGATCAGCTCTGCGTTGCGGATCATCTTTTTTCACTTGCCGAATTCGACCGCATCGTGGTCGTCGGTGCCGGCAAAGCGGCCACTGCGATGGCAACGGGGTTGGTCGCAGCGGTGGGCGATCGGTTGCCCATCGAGGGATGGATCAATGTACCCGAAGGCACCGTTCCCGCAGAGGGATCCGAAGTACTTCGCCATATTCATATCCATCCCGCTCGGCCGGCAGGTGTGAATGAACCGACCACGGACGGCGTTTACGGAACCGAACAAATCCTGCGACTTGTCGGCGCGGCGACCCCGCGTGATCTTTGCATTGCGTTGATCTCCGGCGGCGGCAGTGCGTTATTGCCCGCCCCGATCCCTGGCATCACGCTCGAAGATAAGCTTGCGGTGATCCAGCATTTGAGTGC
>NZ_JBFHFD010000426.1:0-7506 GCF_041583735.1 Novipirellula sp. | reverse complement strand
TAGGTGGGTACGAAACGAACGGGCAAAGGACGACGAAAAGTTGGACGTAAGAAACGCCGCATGCGAGCGAAAATTCGCCACCGCAAGAAATAATTCTCGCTGTTTTCATTAGGGTTGGCGTGAAATTTGGCAACGTTACTGGCTTGCTCATGTTATTGGCTTGCTCATGTTACTGCCACCGCCTCCCCCCCTCTCACCCAACCGACGGACCCGCTTGTCCGTCGCCGGGTCCAGCAGAGTCCTTTAGTGGACTCTTTTTTTATGCCCCTACGGTTCCTGCGGCGCATTTAGCTCAAGTCGCTTGAGAATTTATGATTGAACGCTCGGCAGCATCGACACGATTCGGGTGTTTTTGGCCTTAGTAGCGGGACGGCGCAAACCAATGCCAGCTACTTTGGTACTAAACGGGTGGTTTTCGCAGCAGAGCGGCGCGCGCCATTAAATTTCGAACGTTTTACTCGCTGCGACCGGGTGGCCCCGCGCCGCACCGCTACCCAGGTAAATCGCAACAGGCCCCACGATCTTTGCTATGCAATCGCTGCGGCGATGCAGTTAGGCATCGTCGTCTAACTGTGCCAGCTCATCCTCGTACCGTTTGCGAACCTGGTCTAGATCGACATCGACCTCAGGAAACTGAGGATCCATCTGTTCGAGCGTTTGGCAGACGATGGCGGAAACGGCGGCATTACGGTACCACTTTTTGTCCGCAGGGATCACGAACCAGGGGGCCGCCTTTGTACTGCATTTTTCGAATGCGGTTTCGTAGGCCTCGCGATACGCGTCCCATTGCTGACGCGCGTCGTAGTCGCCCAGATTCAGCTTCCAGTGCTTCTCGGGGCGATCCAATCGCTCCTTAAAACGTTCTAATTGCTCCGCGGGGCTGATGTGTAAATAGAACTTCAGGATGCGGGTCCCATTTTCGGCAAGCAGTAATTCGAACTGATTGATCATCTCATAACGCTTGCTCCAAACGCTTTTGGGCACCAAGTCCTCGACACGCACCACCAACACATCTTCGTAGTGCGAACGATTGAAAATAGAAACCTGGCCCGCACCGGGGGTACACTGATGAATCCGCCATAGAAAATCATGAGCTCGTTCTATTTCCGTGGGGACTTTAAACGGAAACGTGCGGACGCCTTGCGTGTTCAGGTGACCGAGAACCTTGCGAATCACGCCATCCTTGCCCGCGGCATCCGGGGCCTGCAGCACGATCAACAATGACTGCTTGCCTTCGACGTGCAAACGGTACTGCAATTCACGCATCTTTTCGATGGTATCGGCAGTGAATTCGTAAGCTTCTTGCTTGTCCTCGAAAGGTCCATCAGGCTCGGTGTCGATCGTTTTCAGGCCGACTGTCGATCCAGGTTCGACGATATGTTTCTTAACAAAATCCATGTTCAAAAACCTCGTTTCGATTTCCTGGAATAGCAGACGAGTAAACCGCAAACGCTAGCCTCGACGGATCTCGGATCCTTTGAAACGAATCGCGATGCGAAACACCTTTTTCTGGCGACAATGCACCTCACCGGTTTTCAAATCAAATCGCACTGGAATCTCATCCCGCTGCAAGTCGACGCTGGCGTGAAAACCACGTTCCGAAAAGACGTCGATCAGCATTTTGAGCGCGATCGGGCTCTCGAGAATGGCATTTTCGGTATTGATGCTACAGTATCCCGAGATGGCGTGCCGGATCACAATCGGCATCATTTTCGATTCGATCAACTCGATCACTTGATGGAACAATTCGGTTTGCTGCATCTCGTAGGCATCAAGACGCACGACCAAATCACGACGGGCGTGCATGATGATGTCGCTGGCCACCGGAATATGATTTAACGCATGAAAGGTCCGCGGATCGAGCTCGAGCGAACTTTGGTATTCCAATTCACGCAAGATATTTTCTTGCACCACACTCAGTGGGGCCTGAGCGTTGATGAAGTGGAAATGGAAGATTTGCTTTAACGAAACCAGCGCATCATAGGTCTGCTCTTTGAATACCCGATAACGATTACGTGCGAGATCGACGTTGAAATCGGTAGGCCGCTCTTCCCACAGCGTTCCGATGCCGGTGCGTTTGACCTCTTCGTTGTGCGAGATCACTTGGCGTCCGCGATGCAGCTGTCGCTCGATGCTTTCGGATTCTTCGACAAACAGCACCATGATATGAAACTGAGGCTGTTTGAAGTGAACCAAATGGGGCGTATCGGCGAACTCTCGCCGCAGTGCCTTCATTTCGTCATACAGCATCTTCAAACATTCGACTTGCACTTTGGTCCGCGGATAGCCGTCCAAAATCGCACCGGTTCGGTGCTCGGGTTTCAACAGCTCGCGAAACAAAATGCTGACGACCTCACGGTCACCGACCATGCCCCCTCGCGATTTGATCGCTTCGGCCTCGGGGCTGCTCAACAGCTGACTTACGACGATCGGCTCGGACGAGATGTCACGAACTTGGCGGATAAAGTCACTGTTGGTTCCCTTGCCCGCCCCGGGAGCACCGCCGAGCAGGATCAATTCACGTGGGAAATGCAGATTTTCGCGGCCATATTCGGCCTCCAACCGCTTCCATACCGAGTTAAAAATTAACTGGGCATCTTTGACTTCCAAGTCCGCGGGCTTGATCTTTGGGTCGAGTTTTTCGGGCAAGGAAGCGCTCACAATTCGATTCAATTAAAAAAGTGCAGAGAGGACGATGGCCCTAGGATAACCAGTTTACCAAAACGGTCACGGCCCCACTGCATTGAATCGTCTAGGGCAAGAATCAACGACGATAGATCGATTCGGCGTTGATTTGGATCATATTGATCGGCTCTTGATACTCTGCGAGTCCTTTGACCACCACCGAATCCCCTTTCTTCACCCCCAGCATCGCTTGCGCGTCCTGGGCGATCAATTCACCCGATTCGTCCACAAAACGAACCACCACTTTGGGGGCATTTTTCAATTTTCGCTTACAAAAGGGACAATTGTTGGCATGATCGGGATCACCGGCGGCATGATCGGCATCCGGCAATTCCGACAACACAAACGTCGCCTTGCCAGGTTCGAACGGATCCAAATCCCCGGCATCAATTTTCCCCGCCAGCACGACCTCGGTCGCCACCAGCGAATTGCCAACCGCCGCATCTTCCGCCAACGTATCGCCTGACGCTTCGTTCTCGGAACTTGCCGCTTCCTTGAACTCCGTCGGCGTGATCGCACCGGCGGGCTCACTAGAAACCAGAAACGGAGACGAGACCTGACCGGTCTTGGAAATCGTTTCGTCACCGCAGCCAACCAGCGTCAGCAGCAGGAAAGCGGAGAGAGATACGTTAAATTTGGCGGTAAGTGTCATCGATCGAATCCAAGTTTGAATCATCAAGGAACTTTTTTCGGCGTGTTATTGTTGGCCGCGTTATTTCTTGGCCGCGTTATTTCTTGGTCGCGACCACCAAGTCGGCAAGAACTTTGATCGAAGCATCGACCGATTCAGTGACGTCACTGTATTCCTTTCCCGCCTTGCCCTGTTTGTCATGCACGCGTGCATCCACTTCGCCAAACGAATCAAACAATGACTCGATCGCGTTGGCGGCCTGTTTTTTCTGGTCGTCCGAGAGCGACGATTTTGTCACCAGCGTTTCGATATGCTCGAGCAGATGCCCGACTTCGTGCAGCGGCCCATCCGCTTCCTCGACATTCCCCGCCGCGAACCCATCACGAATTTTGTCCCGCATCTCGCCGAGCAATTTCACGCTGTCGGCATAACTGTCGGGCATCTCTGCGTGGTCCAGGTGAACCAACGCGTCAGCATCCAGCCCCGCCTTGTCGGCATCAATCACCTTAGCAGCGCCATGGTCGTGACCATGATCGCCATGGTCGTGCCCGTGCTCATCGTGCCCGTGCTCATCGTGCCCATGATCGTCGTCGTGATCATGGCCATGATCGTCGTGTCCATGCGGGTCCACGACCGCGGTTGGCGTTTCGTCGGATGCCGGCTTGCTGCATCCGGAGACAAAAGCGAGGTAACCGACGGCGACCAGGGCAACGGTAAATTTGGCGAGGTGTCTCATGAGTGGGGCTTTGTTTTTAAAAGGGGTTGTGAGTTGGGAGAGAGGGGGGCAAGTGAGTTTGACTCGTTGGTCAAAATTCGCGTGTAGATCCCATACGCGGCGATCGCACTCGGGCGTTGGGATACAGCCTCGTTAATACGGTTCTCAACCGCGTTTGGTTCACTGGACGCTGCGGCTCGCGAAGGCAGCAGACGGATGCTGCCCTCGGGAATTTTTGCGCAGGATTTACAATGATTTATCCTAGGCTTCGTCCGTTTATTCGCCTGAGTTTTCTGGCGTTTTTTCTGGCGTACTTTCGGTCGGCGCGTCGTCGTCAGCCACTGGTTCGGCGGTCAGCTCGTCAAGAAAACGTTGCAGACGTGGTTTGCGGCTTTCTTCGGCCAAATCAACCGCCTCGGTCTGCGTCGCAATCGCAGCGGCTTTGTCGCCGAGGGCGAATTGCAAATGAGCGATCGTATCCATCACAAACGGTTTCGAGTCGCCGGCGTCCGCCAGAATCGATTGCGTTTTTTTCAAGGCGGCACGAACCGTTTCTTCGTCGCTGATCTTCCCCGCGTTGGCGTAGCGAGCGATGGTCCACCCCAATCGATTGACCGCTTCGGCGTCAAGTGATTCATCCGCCAGCAAATGATTTACATAAGCGGTCAATTCCTCGGCTCGCGAATCATCGCTCGCGAGCACTTGCATTTTGACCATCTGCATCTGCGAAACTCGCGAGGCAAGCTTGCCCTCGGCGATATACTCATCCAAGATTTTCAGCGCCTGGTCGGTCTTGTTGCTCCGCATCGCTTTGACGAATTCTTGGAAGATCCGATCCGCACGTTGGTCTTCCTTAAATTCCTCGGCAAACGCTTCGCGATCCCATTCGTCATTGACCACTTTGGCTAGCGGCTCGTCCATCGACATCGGATGACCGATCCATTCGACAAGTCCACTTTTTCCGACCAGAAAGGCACAGGGAATCCCATTCTGGCTGGCTGCTTCCATGTACGCCTTGGAAGTTGAGCGATCGGGATCGGTGGTCAAACAATAATTACGGGTCAGATCATCAAAGGTTTGAGCCGAATTGTCGCTGGATTTGGCTCCGGGCACCTCGCGCTGGAGAAACTTTTCGATGGTCTCTATCGGCTCGGTACTGACACTGACGATTTGCACGCCACGATCGGCGTACTCTTTTTGCAGCGTGACGACATGGGGCATCGCCGCGATACAGGGTCCACACCAAGTCGCCCAAAACTCGACCACATAGACTTTGTTCTTTTCGAACTTGGTGACCGGATCGAAAGCCCCATTGCCATCGTGAATCCAGTGTTCGATGTCCAAATCGGGTGCTTCGGAACCGATCGTCAACGGCTCGATCGCTTCCGCTTTGGCAATTTGGTCCTCATCAACGTTCTCTTCGCCAACACTCTCTTTGACGTCCGCCGCCGTGGTCTCGGCTTTGCCAGCATTCTCATTTGCAGTCTGAGCGAACAGCCTCTGCGGGTTTGCAAGCGGAAGGGCTAGGCAAATCACAAGGTTCAACAGAATGAAACGTTTCATGAATTCTTCGTATCGCTTGAAAAAGGGAAAAAGAAGGGTGGGATAGGTGGAAGTGGCGACAATCGATATCGCACCGAATTATAGCGGAGCCGCGAGAGCCCAACCTCATCAAAATCTTGGCGTGAAATCAGGTGTTTTTTGTAGCAGCGCTGACAACCATCCTCTTGGCAGACACCTGCCCCCCTTAAGGTCGTATTCGGACCGTTCTCGTTTCACCGACTGTCCAATTCAGACGCCAAAACGGTGAGGAAGAACCATTTTGGTCCTTTTGTGCGGATTATGCCGTTTGGTTCAAGAATAGCGGTTCGCCGGGCCGATGATGCTTGTGAGACAAACTGTGAACTGAATCCTTTGCCGAGAATCACGCCCGAGTATCTTGACGGCGTGCTATTGAGGACTTAGACTCCAAAAGCGTTTAAGTTGAAACTAGCAAAGGGTTTAGAGCGATTCTCTGTAAAGAGCATCGTGTTCTCAGGGAGTCACGTGTGACCAAGAAAGATATCGTGCGAACGATCTCGGAAGAGGTAGGACTGACTCAACAGCAGACGAAGGAAATTGTACAAAAGACCTTTGACGCCATCGTTGATTGCTTGGTACGAGAGCGAAGGATTGAGCTTCGAAACTTTGGAGTTTTTGAAGTCAAACCGCGAGCCGCTCGCAAAGCCCGCAATCCTCGCACTGGCCAGCAGGTCGAAGTTCCCAGCAAGCACGTCGTGACGTTCAAGCCGGGAAAGTACATGGAACTGAAAGTCCGCGACCTGGACGAGGAAGAAATACGAACGACCGAATCCGCTAAAACGGATGATCCCGCACGCAACGAAGTTCCTCTCAATCACACCGACCAAACCCCTGCCACCAAACCTGACGCCCCGACCGGCAGATGGGGCGAAGGCTAACTGAAAAACGCACACGAAATCTGACTTAGACCGTTCATGGAGGAACGTTCGATGCGACGAATCTTGCAACTCACCGTGCTGGCTGTAGTTTTGACCACCACGGTCGGCTGCTTTGTGCCGATCTACTCCGCTCGGCCAGAACGCCGCGTACAACAATTGCTGTACACCTCCGAAGACTTGCGTTCGCTCGTCGACGAATGGGAACGATTCTGGTTCCTCGATTCGCCCAGCCATATGACGCCCATCCGGACGCATGGCGGGATTATGTAATCCCTTTTGCTTGATTACTCGCGCCGCTATCATCGCGTGCATGAGAAACATCAACCAATTCCAATCGAAATTCACGCCCCGCTACGGCGTTTCACGGTCACCGATCGAGGTCATCACGATCGGTTTGATGGCGGTAACGCTATTGATCGCGGGTTGCGGAACATCCACGCCGGATACCCCCGACGCAACGACGGGGGACACCTCCGCAGTGACGGCGTCCGATGCCGATGATGGCGAAACCATCAAGGTCACGGTGGTGATCCAAGGCCAGGATTCCCAACATGAATTCACCCGCACCGACATTCATGCAGGCGTGACTGTCGAAGAGGTGATGCGCTCGATCGACGAGGTCCCCGTCACGATCACCGGATCAGGGGTCACTGCGTTTATCAGCGAAATTGATGGAGTTTCGACCACGTCGACGGAAGGCTGGAAGTACAAGATCGACGGCGTGCATGCCGAAAAAGGCATCGGCAGCACCAAGCTTGACGCTCCCGCAACGATCAGCTGGGCATTCGGTTCCTACGAAGGCGAATAGCGTGGGACGGAGGTTAGGAACCAGCCCTACCCGGGACACTTTTTTTACCGCTTGCTCTATAACGCGAGCGGTCGACAAGGTGCAGGATGCGGTTACGACCGCAGTTTGCTTCGCAACTCGGGAATGATCTTTAGCGGAACAAACTTGGCCAGCTGCTCGTCATCATCGCTCAACGAGGCGATTTGCTTGAGTAGCGAACTGCTGATAT
>NZ_JBFHFD010000425.1:0-7512 GCF_041583735.1 Novipirellula sp. | reverse complement strand
TCGCTGCTGAAAATCTTGTTGACGAATTTCTGCATCTACGATTGCCAGTACTGCGTCAATCGCGTTTCCAGCGACACCCCGCGAGCTCGTTTCACGGTCGACGAAGTCGTGTCGCTAACGATGGAGTTTTACAAACGCAATTACATCGAAGGATTGTTTCTTAGTTCGGGGATCATCCAGAATTCGGACTACACGATGGAGCAGTTGATTGCGGTTGCAAAAACGCTCCGCACCGAGAGGCATTACGGCGGCTACATCCATCTGAAAACGATCCCCAATGCGTCACAATCGTTGATCGAAGAGGCGGGGAAATGGGCGGACCGATTAAGTGTGAACATCGAACTGCCAACCGAAGGGGATCTCTACAAACTTGCACCCGAAAAGAAGAAGCCGCAGATCGTTAGTGCAATGCATGGGATTCGTGACAAGATCGACGAGACGAAACAAGAGCAAGCATCGGGTTTCAAGCCCCCCTCGTTTGCGCCGGCAGGCCAAAGCACGCAAATGATTGTCGGCGCAACCGAGACGCCCGATCTAGAGGTGCTGAAGACTGCATCGGAACTGTACACAGGCCAGAAATTGAGACGCGTCTACTATTCGGCGTACAGTCCGATTCCGCATGCCGATGCCCGTTTGCCAGGGCAATCACCGCCGCTGATTCGCGAACACCGGCTGTATCAAGCCGATTGGTTGATGCGTTTTTATGGATTCCAGGCGAACGAGATCGTCGCCGAAAAGGACCAGAACTTGTCGCTTGAGATTGATCCCAAATTGGCCTGGGCGCTGGCGAATCGTCATTTCTTTCCCGTCGATGTGAATCGGGCTAGCCAGGAAGAGTTGTTGCGGATCCCGGGGATTGGGGTTCGCAATGTCCAGCGGATCTTGAGCCTGCGGCGGCACAAGCACCTTCGCACCGCGGACTTGCGAAAGTTGCGAGTCGCTTGGAATCGAGCCAAAGTGTTTGTGTTGACCGCCGATCACAATCCCGGCGTTGCCAATCTCGACAAGCTGAACCTTGGCAAACAAGTCGCACCGAAATCGCAACAGTTGATGTTATTCGATGCGGCAAGCTCGGCGATAACCGGTGAGGTGTAGTCACGCGATGACCTATTTCGTGAATGTCGAAACGTTTTCGCAGTGGCGTGATGAAGCACGCTCGTTGTTGGTGGGCGGTATTAAACCATCGGAAGTTCACTTCGCCAGTCATGCGGAGCAGCCCTCGCTGTTTGATGTTGCCCCGGCCGCGGAATCGAGCAAGGTCGTCCCCACGGTGCCGCCTGCGTTTCTGGAAATCGCCAAGCACGTTGCCTGTCATCGGGACGCGGGCCGATGGGAATTGCTGTACCGCACGCTATGGCGATTGACGCATGGCGAGCGGCATTTGCTTGAAATCTCGACCGATGACGATGTGTATGCGCTGAATCAGATGAAGAAGGCGGTCACTCGCGACGTGCATAAGATGAAAGCGTTTGTGCGGTTTCGCAAAGTGATCGCGGAATCTGCCCAGGAAGCGGGATTTGCCGAAGAAGACGAGGCCGAAGAAGACAAGGCCGAAGAAGACAAGGAACAGGCGATTTACATCGCTTGGCATCGGCCCGAGCACCGCATTGTCACGTTGGCGGCTCCGTTTTTCTCGCGTCGCTTCAAGGCGATGAATTGGACGATCTTGACGCCCGACGAATCGGTTTCGTGGGACCAACGTGAATTACGATATGGTCCCGGCGTTCCCGCCAGCGAGGCACCCGACGCGGACTCGCTCGAGGATCTTTGGAAGACCTATTACGCATCGATCTTCAATCCTGCACGCGTCAAAGTCTCGATGATGAAACGCGAGATGCCGGTGCGGCATTGGCCAACGCTGCCCGAAACCGAATTGATTCCCGAATTGCTTCAGCAAGCACCCACTCGCGTGGCCGAGATGATTGCCAACAACGAAGGGTTCGCCGAAACGGCGACGCACTACATGCCCAGCGACACGTCGTTGGATTCGCTGAAGTTGGCTGCGACGCACTGCCGTGCTTGTGATCTACATCAATGTGCAACGCAGATGGTATTCGGCGAAGGCCCGTCGTCGGCGAGAATTGTCATCGTCGGAGAACAACCAGGCGACCGCGAAGACATCGCGGGACGCCCCTTTGTCGGACCCGCCGGTCAATTGCTTGACGATGCCTTGCAAAGTTTGAGGATCGACCGCGATCACGTTTACATCACGAACGTGGTCAAACATTTTAAATTCACTGAGCGTGGCAAACAGCGTTTGCACAAGAAACCAAATTCGCGAGAAATCTTTGCTTGCCGGCCTTGGTTGGAAGCGGAGATTGCGACGATCCGCCCCGAGACCATCGTGTGCCTCGGCGCGACGCCGGCTTCCGCGCTGTTCGGGCGTGATTTTCGAGTCACCAAGCAACGTGGCGAAGTGATTGCCACCGATTGGTGCAAGCGTACGATCGCAACGTGGCACCCGGCCGCGATTCTGCGGATGCCCGACCCCAATCGACGCGCACAGATGCAGCAGCAATTTGTTGCGGACCTGGCTCTGATACTTGATCAATAAACAGGAATACAGGTTGATTTTTGAGCCGTGACGCGTGAGCGGCCGGGTCTCACGCATTACACAAGGCCCTGGGAGAGCGTCCGGCTAAAAAAAAAATCACAACCCGACGCGTAAGCGAGGGACTTTTAGCTGATCGCATCCGTTGAATGAAATTTGCGGAACGAAATATGCCTGGCTACTTTAAGATGCACACCGTTGCGCGGATGCGACCAACGAGAACAACATGAACGAATTATTAGAAACCACACCGAGAGGGCTGTATTGTGCCGCGGGCGATTTCCATATCGATCCGCACCAAGCAGTCGATCGCGCCGTGGTGACGCATGCGCACACCGATCATGCTCGCTGGGGTTGTCGTCGCTATTTGGCGGCTGAGCGGAGTGAGCATCTGTTGCGGATGCGTATGAACGATGATGCCGAGTTTCAGTTTTTGCCTTATGGTGAATCGATCAAGATCCGAGGCGTTGACGTCAGCTTTCACCCGGCCGGTCACATGCTCGGTTCAGCCCAAGTGCGGCTTGAGTACCGGGGAAAGGTGGCTGTGGTCACGGGCGATTACAAGTTGGGGGAAAATCCGACTTGCGAACCGTGGCAACCGGTCCGATGTGATCTGTTGGTAACCGAGTCGACTTTTGGTTTGCCGGTCTATCGCTGGGATCCCGAACAAACGATGACCGATTCGATCAACCAGTGGTGGCGTGACACCCGTGACGAAGGCCGATGTTGTGTGTTGTATGGCTATGCGGTCGGAAAGAGCCAGCGATTGATTGCAGGATTGGATCCGACCATCGGGCCAATCTATACGCATGGGGCGGTCGAAAAAGGAACCGAGGCGTATCGGAAAACCGGGGTCTCGCTGCCACCAACCACCTATGTTGGCTCGGTCGAGGGAAAGCATGATTACAGCGGAGCGATGGTCGTGGCGGTACCGAGTGCTCATGGGACACCGTGGATGCGTCGCTTCGGTCGCGTTCGCACTGCGATGGCGAGCGGATGGATGGCAGTACGTGGAGCCCGGCGGCGGAGATCGGTCGATCGTGGGTTCGTCGTTAGTGATCATGTCGATTGGCCATCGCTGTTACAGGCAGTTCAGCTGTGCGATCCCGAGATGGTTTGGGTGACGCATGGCTACACCGCGGCAGTGGCTCGCTACTTGCAAGAGAACGGTCGAAATGCACGCGTGATCGATTCGCGAGGTCGCGGTGAATCCGACGAGGATGCTTCGGCGGCCGAAGTTGACGAAGGATCGGCACCCGACGTCGACCAGGGAGACGAGTCATGATTCGTTTCGCAGCCCTGTTCACCGCCTTGGATTCAACGACCAAGACCAACGAGAAAATCGCCGCGATGGCGGACTATTTTGCGGACGCGACCGCCGCCGATGCGGCTTGGGCGACGTATTTCCTATCCGGCAACAAGCCGCGGCAATTGGTGCCGACGAAACTGCTGCGTTTGTGGGCATCCGAAGAAGCGAATATCCCGTTGTGGTTGTTCGAAGAATCGTATCATGCAGTGGGCGATTTGGCGGAATCGCTTGCCCTCGTCGTGCCGCCAGGCGAATTGGTGGACGATTTGTCGCTCGCCGAGTGGATGGAGACTCGGTTGTTACCCCTTCGCTCGATGGACGAAACGCAACAACGCGAAGCGATCACCAAGATTTGGCGTGAATCGACTCCGAGTATGCGGTTTGTAATCATGAAGCTGGTCACCGGAGCGTTTCGAGTCGGGGTGAGCAAACGGTTGGTGACGCGGGCGATCGCGATGCAATCAGGAATCTCGGCGGATGTGGTTTCGCATCGCTTGATGGGCAATTGGAAACCGACCGCAGCGTTCTTTCAAAAGTTGGTCGATCCTGATGTGCAGGACACCGTCGCGAGCCAACCCTACCCGTTCTGTTTGGCTCATCCGATCGATATCCACGAAGGCCCCGAGTCGTTGGGGGATTCAGACAACTACGCAGCCGAATGGAAATGGGACGGCATTCGTGGTCAAGTGATTCGTCGCAGCGATCAGACGTTTATATGGTCGCGTGGCGAGGAATTGATGGAAAACCGCTGGCCCGAGATCGATGCCGCAGCGGCGCTGATGCCCAATGGAACCGTGATTGATGGCGAAATTTTGGCGGCGACGGCGGATGGACAAGTGTTGCCGTTCGCTCAATTGCAGCGACGGATTGCCAGAAAGACGGTGGGCAAGAAATTGCTCGCAGAAGTGCCGGTCGTGTTCCATGCATTCGATTTGCTCGAACGCGACGGCATCGATTTGCGAGAGCGTCCGTTCGCCGAGCGACGCACCGTCTTGGACGACTTATTGCGAGATATCGAGCATCCGAGTCTACGCGTGACGAAATTGATCGAGGCTCCGTCGTGGGACCATTGGGCAACAATTCGCGAAGGAAGTCGTGATCAGAATGCCGAAGGATTGATGCTAAAACGCAAAGACGGCAAGTATGATGTCGGCCGTGTGCGAGGGACGTGGTGGAAGTGGAAGGTGGCTCCGTACACGATTGATGCGGTGCTTCTGTATGCACAAAAAGGGCACGGCAAGCGAGCCAGTTTGTATACGGATTATACGTTTGCGTTATGGGATGGCGGGACGTTGGTACCGTTTGCCAAGGCGTACAGTGGATTGGATGACAAAGAGATTCGGCAAGTCGATCATTTTGTCCGACGTAATACGAAAGAGTCGTTTGGTCCGGTACGCAGCGTAACGCCGACGTTGGTGATGGAATTGGCGTTTGAAGGACTGCAGCGATCTCCGCGGCACAAGAGTGGGATTGCGACTCGGTTCCCACGAATTCTCCGCTGGCGTCATGACAAGAAGCCCGAAGATGCAAACCAATTAAGCGAACTATTAGCCCTCTTGCCAAACTAAATCTCCCGTAGCGAAAGTCGCCAAGACTTTCGGTTTCGCTTGAATGGCTATCGGAGAGACCGCTGGAGCACTCACGGAAGCCTTTACCCCATTTTGATGCCCAATGCTTCAACCTCGACCGCAAACCGAAACACCTTTGCAATCGATTGATCGCTACTTTGCGTCAATCGGATGGAAGCCGTTTCGTTTCCAGCGATCGGTATGGCGAGCATACGCTAGCGGGGCGAGCGGACTGGTTCATTCGGCGACCGGAACCGGAAAAACACTGGCGGTTTGGATAGGCCCGATCCTGAAGTGGATCAAAGAGAACCCCGATCGCAGCAAGTGGAATCCGAAACGTCCACCGCCGGTGCGAGTTTTATGGATCACGCCGCTGCGAGCCCTGGCGGGCGATACCGAAGCCTCACTGCGTGCTCCGATCGAGGGATTGGGGTTACCGTGGTTGCTCGAGTCGCGGACCGGCGACAGTAAGGCCAGTGCCAAGTCGAGACAGAACAAACGGTTGCCGACGGCACTGGTGACGACGCCCGAGAGTTTGTCGTTGATGTTGACGCATGAACGTCTGCTCGACCAATTGCGGGGATTGGAAGCGGTCATTGTCGACGAGTGGCACGAGTTGCTGGGGACCAAACGCGGCATCCAAACTGAGTTGGGATTGGCCCGCTTGAGAAAATTGAATCCTCAGCTTCGCACGTGGGGAGTTTCGGCGACGCTCGGGAATATAGACGAAGCCAAAGAGTCGTTGGTGGGCGTGGACCCGGTCGGCGATGTTCGCGTGATCCAGGGCTATACGAAAAAGCGATTGAAACTCGAATCCTTGATCCCCGCGAACATGGAACGGTTTCCTTGGACGGGGCACATCGGGACCAAAATGGTCCCTCAAGTTGCCGAACTGATTGCGAAGGTGAAAAGTGTCTTGGTGTTCGCCAACACCCGTTCGCAAACCGAGATTTGGTACCAACATCTGTTGAAACAGCGGCCGGATTGGGCCGGCGAGATTGCCTTGCACCATGGATCGCTTGATACCAGCGTTCGCCGTTGGGTCGAGAATGGATTGCGTGATGGTTCCTTGCGAGCGGTTGTGTGTACCAGCAGCTTGGATTTAGGAGTGGATTTCACGGCGGTCGATCTGGTCATTCAAATCGGCAGCCCCAAGGGTGCCGCTCGTTTGCTGCAGCGTGCCGGTCGAAGCGGTCATCAACCCGATGCCGAGAGTCGCTTGGCGTTTGTGCCCACCAACGCGATCGAGTTGATCGAGCTTGCGGCCGCGCAAGACGCGATTCGCAAAGGACACCTCGAAGCGCGGCCGTTGCTGCGGAAACCACTGGATGTTTTAGCACAGCACGTGGTGACGATTGCGATCGGAGGGGGATTTACCGCGGATGAATTATTGCAAGAGCTGCGCACCACGTACGCCTATCAATCGCTGAGTGATCCCGAGTGGCAATGGGTGCTTGATTTTGTGGTGCGTGGCGGAAGTTCACTCGAAGCTTATCCCGATTTTCACCGCGTCAATGTGCATAGCGGTCGCTACATCGTCGAGGATCGGCGGCGGATCACGGCGCACCGGATGAACATCGGCACGATCGTTTCGGATGCGTCGATGAAAGTGAAATTTTTGAAAGGCAAAACGCTGGGGACCGCCGAAGAACACTTTTTATCAAAGCTGAATCCGGGAGATCGGTTTCTGTTTGCGGGCCGTTTGGTTTCTTTGGTTCGCGTGCGAGACAATGTCGCGTATGTCCGACGAGCAACGGGGGAACCCGATTCCGTACCACGCTGGATGGGCGGGCGAATGCCGTTGTCCAGTGAGCTCAGTGCCGAACTGCGTTTGAAAATCGAGCAAGCGGCGGCGGGCAAATTTGTCGGACGCGAGATGAAGGCATTGCGGCGTTTGTTCGAGATCCAAAGTCGCTGGAGCGTGCTGCCGCGAAGCGATCAGTTTTTAATCGAGCGGATTGAAACTCGCGGTGGTCACCAATTGTTTCTGTTTCCGTTCGAAGGACGGTTGGTCCATGAAGGATTGTCTGCGTTGCTGGCGTATCGAATCTCGCGGTTTCAAAAGACCACCTTCACGATGGCTT
>NZ_JBFHFD010000424.1:0-7513 GCF_041583735.1 Novipirellula sp. | reverse complement strand
TAAAGGTTGCCGACATCTCCGCTCGCGCCGAACCGAATGAAGAACATGGGGCCGTGATCAAAATGTCGGCCTACCCCGAGCAAGCTTCACTACAAGAACTGCATCCCCGTCCGGGGGCCAAGGTGATTGCCAAGGTCTACTGTGGACGCCGATCAAGTGGATTTGTGTTCTTCCACGAGATTTACGAGTGGTGCTGTAAATTCTTCTTCTAGTTCGAGCCATGGGGCGGTGCACGCAAGCCGCCCTATCATGATGCCCCCAATCAAATCGAGTTTAAATCTGTGAACAAAACAATGATTGCCGCACTCGCGTTGGCGTTTGCGACTCCTGCGTTGGCTCAGACCACTTCCAACCCTTCGGCGAATGAAATTCACGCCGAAAACTGCACGGTCAAATTCATTAACAATGTGAACGTGCCTGCCGAAGTGGATGGCAAGGTCATGGAACTGAAGTTCGATGAAGGCTGGACCGTAGCTGCAGGCGAATTGATGGTCGTGATCGACGACACCCAAGCGAAACACGCTTTGGAGTTAAAGAAGGCCGAAGAAAAAGAAGCGTTGCTCAATGCGACCAACGACGTCAATTTAAAGGACTCGAAAAACGCAAAGGACCTTGCGGTTGCTGAATTAGAGGCTTTCAAGGAACTGCGTCGTGAAGGTGCGATCCCGTTTTGGGAACTTGAAAAGAAACGTTTCGAAGCGACGCGAGCGGAGCTGAAAATTGACTTGGCAGAAATGCAGATGCAAATCACCAAAGTCCAGTTCAAAGCCAAAGAAAGCGAACGCCAGATGGCCGAATACGAGATCGAAAAACGCCGAATTACGGCTCCGTTTGATGGCTATGTCGAAGCGCGTATTGCCCAGCTTGGCGAATGGGTGCAACCGGGAAGCCCGGTGGCGACTTTGGTTCAATTGGACAAATTGAAAGTCGAAGGGTATATCGACACGCGGCGTTATTCCGAACAAGTGGTCAAAGGGATGCCAGTCCAAGTGCGAGTGTATCGCGATGCCAGCGATGAAAACGCAGTGACCTTTGATGCCAAAATTGACTTCGTCGGCAGCGAGATCGGCTTGGATAAACTCTATCGAATCTCGGTCAACATCGACAACAAACAAGCCGGCCAGCAGTGGTTGGTCAAGCCAGGCATGCGGGCTGAAATGACCGTACTGAAGTAATCAAACCGCGATGGAATCGGATTCGCTGGCGCGAAATGGACATCCAGCCTACGCTTGGGGAATCGCCGGTGCAGACATTAGCGTTTCAGACATAACATGCTGGAAGCTTATCCCACTTTTTACACTCTTCACTTTTCTACTTCATGGCCACACTTGCTGAATCACTCGTAAGCAGCTCCTCAAGGCCGCTGACGGTGCGCAAACGACCTGACTTGACGGCGAGCCGGCATCGCTATCAAGGCACTGGCTATTGGGTCGTCAAGGAACCAGTCGGTCTGCAGTATTTTCGTTTTCATGACGAAGAATATTACATTCTGAACATGCTCGACGGACACGTCAGCCTGCAGCAGATCAAGGATGGGTTCGAACAGCGTTTTGCGCCGCAAAAGATCACCTTTGGTGACCTGCAGCAGTTCATTGGGATGTTGCACCGTAGCGGACTGGTGATCAGTAACTCTCCGGGGCAAGGAAAAGCACTGCGTGAACGTGGTCGCAAAAAGAAGAACAAAGAAGTCATGGGCAAGATGTCCAACGTCTTTGCCTTGCGATTCCGCGGCTTCGACCCTGAAAAAATCCTGAATACGATCCTGCCCTGGTTCGGATGGATCTTTACCGTCCCGGCGCTGATCTTTTTCATCGGTTTGTGTACCGCCGCAGGCCTGCTGTTGGCCAGTCAATACGAGACGGTGTATGCAAAACTACCGACGTTCCAACAATTTTTTGCGGCCGATCGCTGGTTGATCCTGGCCATCACGATGGCGCTGGTGAAGGTGTTGCACGAGTTTGGCCACGGATTGAGTTGCAAGAAATTCGGGGGGGAATGCCACGAGATCGGCTTTATGCTGTTGGTGTTCACGCCCTGTTTGTACTGCAACGTGTCCGATTCTTGGATGCTGCCTAACAAATGGAAACGCGTTTGGATCGGTGCTGGCGGGATCTATGTCGAAATGATCTTGGCGTCCATTGCGGCATTCGTGTGGTGGTTTAGTGAACAGGGCACCACGATCAATGATTTGTGTTTGAACATGATGTTTTTGAACGTCGTCAGCACGGTGCTGGTTAATGGTAACCCGCTGTTGCGATTCGACGGTTACTACATCCTGATGGACTTTTTGGAGATACCGAACCTTCGCCAAAAGAGCACCGAAGTGCTGAAGCGTTGGTTCCAAGAAACGTGTCTCGGTTTGGAATTACAAGACGATCCGTTCATGCCCACTCGGGGCAAGTTCATGTTCGGAATGTTTACCGTTGCCAGTGTGATTTATCGCTGGGTCGTCGTGTTTTCGATTTGTTGGTTCGTGATCAAAGTGCTCGAACCGTATGGACTTCAAGCGATTGGACGGATGGTTGCGGTGATCGGGTTCTTCGGCCTAGTGGCCCAACCGGTGATCCAAACGTGGAAGTTTTGTCGTACGCCTGGGAGATTATCAAAAGTGAAACGTGGCCGTCTGTTGGCGACGCTGGCGATCGCCGGGCTGGTTATCGCTGCCGTTGTTAAAATTGAGCTTCCTCATCATGTGGATTGCGCTCTGGAGATTCGTCCCAGCCAAGCGGGAGCGGTGTACGCCGGCACCCCAGGCCGGATCGCCTGGACTGTCCAGCCAGGGACTGAGGTTCGCGTCGGGGACAAGATTGCAATCTTAGAGAACCCGGATCTACAAATTCGTTTGGCGGATTACCGAGGCGAAGAGGAGGTCGAAACGGTCAAGCTTCGCAACCTTTCGCTCCGCAGCAGTTATGACCAATCGCTTAAAGCTTCGATTGAAACTCAAGTCGAATTGCTCCATTCGCTGGCCTCGGTGCGTGCAAAAACCGAAGAAGAACTAGAGCGATTGGTGATTCGGGCAAACCGCGACGGATTTGTCTTGCCGCCACCCGAACGCGACTCGAAAGATTCGGGCGACGGACGACTGCCCGGTTGGACCGGATCGCCGCTGGATGAACGAAATCGAGGCGCGATGTTGACGGCAGATGACTTGATTTGCGAGATAGGCGGTCATGAAGCGTTCGAAGCGGTGTTAGTGATCGATCAAGGGGATGACCAATTGGTCCGCGAAGGCCAATCGGTGGACATGCTACTCGATTCCAATCGCATGAAAAAGTTTAGCGGAACGATCTCCGAAAAATCTAACGACCCGCTCAAAGCAACCTCGTCATCGATGGCTAGCCAGACCGGAGGCGACTTACAAACCGAAATTGACCCCACCACGGGAATGATCAAACCACGAAGTGTTTCCTACCAAGCACGGGTGCCGCTGGACCCCAAAGACTTGACGTTGCGGCCTGGTTACCGAGGCAGTGCCAAGGTGCATGTCGACCCGATGTCGTTGGGTTCACGGTTGTGGCGTGTGATTGCAAAGACCTTCAATTTTGAATTTTAAACAACTCACCAAGCTGTGTATTTCGCGTGGTTTAACAGACAAACGCAGACATTAAGAATTATTTAATCGAACAAGGTCGTCTCACGTTGCAGCAGCCCCCCATATTGTTAGCATGCGAATTGTCAGGATGTTTCATCATGGTGACGCAGGCTTAACAGATCAGAGAGCTGACTGGGACTTAGTGCGATTCGGGCGGCAAACCCGAGACGACTTTTACGCCCACACCGTTTTCGCTTGTTCGTGATGCGAGAACAGAATGATATTTCTTCTTTACCTTTCGGAGTGAAATTACTGATGGCAGACGAGACCAAGAGCCCCGCGGCCGACGCACCAGAAGCAGCAACCGCTGCTGCAGCACCAGCGGAAAAAGCACAAACTCAGCAACAACAACCTGTTCAGGTCCAAGTGACCGATGAGAACGCGTTGGCATGCTACGCAAACTTTTGCCGCGTAACGGGATCGCCTGAAGAATTGATCATCGACTTCGGTTTGAACCCACAACCGATCGGCGTTCCTAAGGACCCCATTCAAGTCAAGCAACGCATCATCGTGAACTTCTTCACCGCGAAGCGTTTGTTGGCAGCACTGCAAATGTCGGTCGCTCGTCACGAATCGGTATTCGGCGTTTTGGAAACCGACATCAACAAGCGAGTTCGTCCAGGTTTGACTCAACAGAGCCAACCTGCGCAAAAGAGCTAATTGATCACGCTGCAACACGTGCAGCGAGATCAGCTAAACTAAGCCGCGTCACTACAAGAGTGACGCGGCTTTTTTTTGGTCCCCTTCCGATGTTTGCGAATCGATTCCAACCGAGAACACCATGCAGTACCCCATCGAATTGACTTTTAAACTGATGACGTTTGGCCAGCGCGTGACCGCCACCGACGCGAGTGGGAATGTGCTGATGTTCATCAAACAAAAAATGTTCAAGCTAAAAGAGAAAGTGAACATTTACAGCGATGCCAGCCAATCGAATCTGATTTTCACCATCGCGTCGGATCGCATGATCGACTTTTCGGCCAACTATCACTTCACCGATGCGCAAGGCAATGATTGGGGCGCGGTCCGTCGCAAGGGCATGAAATCATTATGGTCCGCCCACTACGAGATCATGCAAAATGGTGCCGTCGACATGACGATCAGTGAAGAGAGTCCGATGAAGAAGGTGCTCGAAAGTCTGTTGGGCGAGATTCCGATCATCGGGCTGATCGCCGCCTACCTGTTGAACCCGAGCTACATCATCACACGGCCTGACGGCACACCCCTGCTACGGTTAACCAAACGACCGGCGGTGTTTGAGGGTAAATTTGTGCTCGAGAAACTCGGCGAAATGCCCGAAGACGACGAACTGCGATCACTGCTGGCGATGATCATGCTCGTGCTATTGGAACGCGGCCGCGGGTAAGCGGTTTGGCTAGAATCCGTACTGTCACCTCTCCCAAACGCAGTTTGGGAGAGGTCGAGCAGAGCCTTCAGCGATGCTCGGGTGAGGGTCTGCCTCCAGCTTACTCGCACAGGTCATCGCACGGGCAACTGCTTGCGTCGCTTTCGTTGCGCGGTCGGCCCTCACCCGGACGAGGCCTAAAGGGGCCCGTCCGACCTCTCCCAAGCTGCGCTCGGGCGAGGTGACTCGCTGCTGCTGCCGTCGAAACGCTTGGCGAGATTTCGTTACGGCGACGCTTACGAAGCGGCCAGTTGCTTGGTCCAACGGTCGATTTGACTTCGCACCTGCGGCGGTGCTGACGATCCGTAACTGACGAACGCCTCGACCGCTTTGCGGCTGCCCAAAATTTCGTAGACCGATTCGTCAATCTCCGCTGCGTGCGACTGCATGACGTCCAGTGGCAACTCGCTCAGTGGCACTTCGCGACTCATCGCTTCACCCACAATCGCACCGACCAAATGGTGCGCTCGACGCTGCGGCATGCCCTTGCGGATCATCCACTCCATCAACGTCGTCGCGTCCAAGTAGCCGCGTTCCAAACGACTGGCGATCGATTCACGTCGCAGTTCGGATCCTTCGACAATCGGGATCGCGAGTTCCAACGAGGCAATTACGGTGTCGAACGAATCAAACAGCGGTGGCTTGTCTTCTTGCAAATCACGGTTGTACGCCAGTGGCAAGTTTTTGACTAACAACATCAACGTTTGCAAATTCCCCATCACGCGAGCCGATTTGCCTCGGGTCAATTCCAGCGTATCGGGATTGACCTTTTGTGGCATGATGCTGCTGCCGGTACAGAACGCTTGTGGCATCTTGATGAAATCAAATTCAACGGTGCTCCACAGAATCCATTCTTCGGCCCAACCGCTCAGATGTGACGCGATCACGGACAGCACAAATGCGCTTTCGAGCATAAAGTCGCGATCGCTGCTGGTGTCCAAACTGTTGGCCGTTGGCCGATCAAACTCGAGCGCCTTGGCGGTGTGATCGCGATCGATCGGCAGCGTGGTTCCCGCGACCGCCGCGACTCCGAGCGAGCACTCGTTGACTCGCCGGCGACAATCGGCAACACGGCCGCGATCTCGCTGCAGTTTTTCGATATAGGCCATCCAGTAGTGGGGAGCGATCACCGGCTGAGCCCGCTGCAGATGGGTGTACGCTGGCAACACGACATCAAAATCGCGTTCACAGCGGCTCAAGAACGCTCGCTGCAATTCCAGCAGCCGGGCGTCCACGGTGTCCAACGCCTCGCGGACCCACATCCGTACATCGGTACTGACTTGATCATTACGGCTGCGAGCGGTGTGCAGTTTTCGGCCCACATCACCGATTCGGTCGATCAACGCCTGCTCGATATGCATGTGGATATCTTCGAGCTCGAAGCGGATCGGAAACTGATCGGCATCGAGTTCGGACTCGATTTCCTTCAAAGTGTCACGAATCGTCGAAAACTCTTCTCGAGTCAATAAACCGACGCTGGAAAGCATATCCGCATGCGCGATCGAGCCGCGAATATCCTGTTGATACATGCGTCGATCGAAGCTAATGCTCTCGGCAAACGCCTCCAATCGCTTGTCGGTACTTGCCTGAAAAACGCCACTTCGTGATGGACTATCTGCCATCGCCCTATCCTGTTGCTGAGTCGGTCTTAATAATGGAACTTCGCTGCCATTATCACCCAAGAGACACGGGTGACGACCCCAAGCAGATAAAGAAAAATTCTCTATGAAATATTGCTCCACTTGCACTTTGCCCGATCTCCCCACGGTTTCGCGCAGCCGCGTCCCGGCCGCAGGACAGCGGGCCTTCACTCGCACCGCCCCCCCGCTGGCGTGTCTCGTCGTTCTACTAGTACTAGGAATGCCCTCGGCCGCGACGGCCCAGCAAGTCCTCGCTTCGGCGCAAGCGGGCGAGCCCTTTGGCGTAGCCACGATTGAGATTCCGTTGGCCGCAGGGGTGCCGATTGGGTCGCAACCACCGCTTCGTGTCACCGATGCGCAGCGCCGCGTGTTCTATCCGGTGGGGCAAGAGATTCGCCAGAAATTGGTTCCGCCATCGGAGCGGCCGGTGCCCGAGGCAGGCCAAGGCCGGCTGCTTCGCCGTGTCGGAAGTCTGATCCGCGAGATCACTAGCCGAGACCAACCGACCGAAGAGACGGTGGCACGACGAATCTCGTTCCTGTTCCAAGGCAGCGAACCGATGGTGGTCGCACTAAGCGATACCAGCGGCGTGATCGGCGAATATCAATTGAATCCGGAATCCAATCCCGCAACGCATGCTCAACTGTTGAACCAGTGGTGGAGCGACTATACTGCGGCCGCCAAAACGCGAATCGATGCTGGCGATTATCCACCCTGGGTCGAGACCTATTTAGTGGCGATGTTGTCCGGCCGTTTGCATCTTCCCATGCCAGCTTGGTTCACCACCGAGACCGAGGCCGGCGACACGTTGGTGTCGACATTGAAATTGATGGCGGGTGCCGAGCAAGCGACCGAGGCAATGTTTCGCCAAGC
>NZ_JBFHFD010000423.1:0-7546 GCF_041583735.1 Novipirellula sp. | reverse complement strand
TGTTTAATATTTCGGTCGCTCGAAACGACCATCAGCAGATCGTCGAAGAATCATTCGCCGTCGAACCATTCTACAAAATTGAGGAATGTGCTGTTGGCCCCTTGGGCAATCGACCGGTTAGGCTTTCCGTGCCGCCGGGTGAACTGACCATCAGCTACAGCGCGACCGTCAATTTGAATGTCGAACAAGCGGATGCTGCGGATGTGACAGAGACACCTTTTGAGCAGTTGCCAGCAGATGTTCTCACGTACCTCAACCCAAGTCGATACTGCGAGTCCGACGAGCTTCTGCAATTTGCGACGAACCTTTTTGGTACACTGCTGCCGGGGTACTCGCGAGTCACCGCAATCTGCAACTGGACCTATAACGAATTGTCTTACACCTCTGGCAGCACCGGCCCCACGACGACAGCGTGCGATGTGCTCAAGCTAAAGCAGGGCGTTTGCCGAGACTTCGCCCATGTTGCGATCAGCCTGTGCCGAGCGATGGGTATTCCCGCTCGCTACGTTGCTGGTTACGCAGTGAATTTAAATCCACCGGATTTCCACGGTTTTTTTGAAGCATACCTGGATGGCCGTTGGTACTTATTTGATGCCACTCGGCTTGCTCCGGTAGGCGGCTTCGTCCGCGTCGGTACTGGTCGTGACGCCGCTGATGTTGCGTTTAACACGATCCGTGGCAATGCCCAGAGCACCGAGATGGCAGTGTGGGCCAATGGACAGCAGCACGACGAGCTACTTAACCCGAACAATGTCGGAACCGCAGTTAGCTCAGCATGATCGTTTGCATTGGCGATGCTTGTGCGTACCGTTCCGCGAGCCACCCTAATATCGAATCGCTAGAAAGAGTTTAATTCAAATGAGCGATAGGATTCGATTTTTGATCAATCGGTTGAAGGAGCAGTCAAAAATGACGATCTTGGGAGATGGCTCTTGCAACTTCCGCCGACCGATCCTGCTCCCCAATCTTCAAGTCGTCAAGTCGTCAATAATCTCGGTCAAATGCCTCTTCGACAAAGCAAGCATCGTTTAATCGATTGCTCTGTGTCCTGTCCGGAACTGCAAAATACGATGTTGCGGCACTCGATGTGCGCAGCAATCATTGATGTAAATCCGCTTTGGTAGTTGAATTGATCGCGTCCGTTCCCTCGGTACCCACGCCATCGACCGCATCGCCTTGCATCTCGTCACTAACTTCCGCCCGCTCAATGCGATTCTCGGCTTCCTCCTCGTCTCCAACTTTCTTCTCCAGCACGTCATGCTCGTCCGCTTGCTGCGGCGCGTACCGCAGCTCGATCATGATCGGAAAATGATCGGATCCGACATCAGGAAGGCGGCGGATATCGCTGACCGTAAAATGCGTCGAATGGAAAACATGGTCCAACGGAAAACGCATGTAAAAGCGACTCGCATCAAATGAATTGAACAAACCGCGGCCTCGTCGAGGGTCCAGCAATCCGCTGATACGCATGAATAGTCGCGTCGTAGGTGACCAGGCTACATCGTTCAGATCTCCGCCGATCACCACCGGGCTGCTTTCCTCGGCGAGCTCTTTCGCCCACAGGATCAACTCCGCGTCCCGAGCAACTGAATCGTTGTCTCGAATCGGTTCAGGTGGACGAGGGTGCACTGCGATCAGACGGATTCCCGTCCCGTCGCGGAGTTGAATCTCGGCGTCGATCGATGGAATATCCTCTTGGATCAGATAATGGACTGCTGACGATGTCATCGGTAGCTGCGACATCATCAACATTCCGTACCAGTTGTCCTGTGGTACCAAAACGTGATCTTTAAATTGGTCGATGAACGGGCGAATGCCGTCGATCCAGGCTTGGTCGGCTTCTAATACCACCACCACGTCGGGCTCAACCTCCCGCATCGTCGTCATCCAGCGATCAAAATCGTGGTTTTCCATTTCGACGTTGGAAAAGACGATCCGGACGGTCTGGTCATCTCGCACGTCAGAGTTTAGGTAAGACCTCGGCGTACCGACTGCCTGAGGTGAGACCAGCCGGGTGTAAGGATAAATCCGGAATCCATGCCACAGAGTTAGGAAAATTGCGAGGCTAACCGCGATTACAGTGCCTTTGACCGACGGATCCGACTGCAAAACCTGAAACGCAGCGAAAACCACTACTAGTGCCCAACCAATGCCAACAATCTGGAGGCGAGGAAAATCCCAACCGCGAATGAACCAATGGGGACTGGAACTAAGATTCAGTAGCGAACCGATCGCCAATAGCGCCAGCAACGTTAACAGACAAATGTTAATAATCATGAGTCGACGCCGTGGCACTCCAGTGAGAAAAACGGATCCCTCGCGGTGATTCATCCGCGGATAATGCAGCAGTCCGACTGAATCTCATCATGACGCAAACGCTGGACCGGAATCTGATTCACGGTGGCGGCCGCGGTAGTTGGATGCAATCACCGTCGCCCCTGTCGATGAGGGGTGTCAGCGATCAAGCGACCGACTTTCAGTCTGCGAGATAAACGTACAACTTGGTCAATTCGCGAACGACTGGAGGAGCCGAGACGCACCTCGGCAACATCAACTAAATAGACACAAAAATCTTTGAGAGCATCAAAGGAACAGCATCACGTTCGTTCGTCATACCAACACGAGACGTAAGTGAGTGGTTCTCTCTATCGACAGAAAAGATGATTCACTCGCTTACTCGCGTAACAACACAATCACTCGCTCACGCGTCGTGCTTGTATTTGCTCTGCCGCGCGTCGTCCGAACGCGTCAGCAAACGAATCACTTACGTTCAGATACACTTGATCTCGCTTAGCGATCGTATGTTCTCCCATACTTGCGAAAGTGGCTTCGTCATTTTACCGCTATTCATGGTTCCCGCGTCCAACCAAAGCTAGTTCCCCGCCGACGAATGTAATTTCAAGTAGTTGTTGCTGTCCTTCTGCTCTAGCGGATTGCATCGACTGCTTGGTCGGCGTCTTCCTTGTCGCCAGCGTCTAGTTCGGGGGCCTCTTGTTGCAGTTCGGCTGCCGGTTCATGACTCAACTCAATCATTAACGGAAAGTGATCTGAGCCGATGAATTCCAGCGTCTTTATTTCTACAACACGGAAGTCGTCCGAATGAAACGTGTAATCCAGTGGATACCTCATGAACCACGACGTCGCATCGAAGGTCGAAAAGAAACCACGTCCTTCCCGCGGATCGAGCAAACCACTGACTTCCTGAAACAAATCGGTGGTCCGTGACCAACCGACATCGTTCAGATCGCCAAGCACGATCGCGGATTTTTCGTCGGCGACTTCACGGCCGACCATCACCAACTCGGCATCGCGTTTGGTGGTACTTTCCCCTGGGCGTGGCGGATTCGGATGGACCGCAAACAAACGAACCGACTGTCCATTTCGCAATCGTAGTGTCGCATCAATCGAGGGAATGCTCTTTTTCACCATTGACCGCACGCGACAGGATTCGACGTCGAGGTTGGTCCAAAGCCCGATCCCGTATCGGTTCTCCAACGGATGTTTCTTGGAAAATGAGAACCATTGGTCCAATTCTGCTAGATCATTCATCCAACGCTCGTTGACTTCGCACAAAACCAAGACCTCCGGTTTTTCACGCCGCACGATCGTCAACACTGCGGTTGCGTTTTGGTTTTCTTGCAGTACGTTCATGGACACGATTCGCAGCCTTGCCGCGGGATCGTGCGAGCGGGCGGATTGCACACTCTTAGGAGCAAACGGCAGGTAGGGAAAGATCCAGAACAGTTGAATAAAGCAACAAACCACCAACATTCCTGCTATCCATTTCGCCATCGATTGCCGACGAAAGACTGCGATGACCATCAACGTCACAACGTAAATACAAAGTAGTTGCAGACGTGGATAGTCGCCAATGCGGACCCACCACCAATCAACCGGAAACAGTGGGATTACTGCGGTGATAAAGAGCAGACCGCACCACACGAGCAACATGTACCACCATCCATTGCGTTTGTTCTTGCTAATCGGGTGAAACATTCGGAATCTCGTGATTGGCCAAGGTCAAGTTTGGGGTGCAATTCGTCAGATAGTAAAGATTCAGCTATCGGGAACTCTCGCCCCCGCTGCATCAGCATAACCGACTGTCACGAATTTGCCTCCAACTCGGCGAATCGCCTTCTTTCCACGGCCGGTTAGATCGCTAATGAATGCAAATTGATCTCTCAAATCAAACGGGTAAGCTTTCACTTTGTAGTGTGTCCCCCATGGCTCATCGGACAACATCACTAAGACTGGTTTGCTGTATTGCAGGTAGCCGCTGGTCATCGCGACCTCACGCAATGCGGCTCGCATCTCATCGGCGTCATGATCGGGATGGATATAAAAATCCACGACACACATTAACGTCTGCTCGCCGTTGTTGGAATTCGCAATATTCTCATCCCAAATCCGTGTGTGGGGAACGATGACTAAATCATCCGACGGCGTTTGTAAACAAAGTGAGCGCATTCCCACCGATCGAACTTCACCATAATCATCACCAATTTTAACCCAATCGCCGGGGCGATACGGTCGCTCGAAAACCGCGATGATACCTGCGATCAAACTGCTAACGTAGTCTTTGAAAGCAAACCCAATCGCGACGCTCGCACCACCCGCTATGATCAGGAAGTTTTCAAACGTGACGTTGAAAATGATCGGGATCACCCAAAGAATGGCCATCGTCATCGTCAGCAGTCGGATGATGGGGACAGCGTTTAAAATGTAAAGCCTCGCTTGGCTCGGCCCACGCTCGGCCAGCAAAGGTAGCGTTTTGCGAGCCAACCAAATGATTAGCCAAGCGACAAAGAGAGTCGCTACGATATGTAAGACACTGATGTCTTGAAAGTCATTGAGCAACTGTACTGCTTCTTCTTGGACTTCCTCAGCACCCGATTCCTTACCATTTGCTTGGCCCTTTTGATCCGGTTCTGTAAGCAATGGTGATATCGGCGTGACTTGCAACGCCATCAATTGTTTTAGAAAGGGAAATTTCATAGTTTGTCCTTCGAGAACCCAGCGTCAACTAACTTGGATCGAATAGCAGGATAGGCTGCCGGGATGCACCGGCACCTTCCCTGTTGGCTCTCTATAACTCGCGCTGCTTGCAAGGACGGCAACACGTTCGATCCATCCACACTTGGCATGACTTCGTCAAGTTCTTCAGCGGTCAAACCATCGTGAATTAGCAAAGCGTGTAGTGTCAACAATGAGGCATCTGCATCATCGCTCGGCAAATGAAACTCTTCGAACTTCGACAGCCAATATGTTTTTTCGTCCGGTGATGTTTCACGCTTCTTTTGCATTTTGCCAGGATCGGTCTGTATCGCAAGCTGCCACTGTTGCCAAGCGACCAAAGGAATCCCCAGACTGCGGGCAGCTAACTTGGCGAAGTAAACGCTACCAACGATGTCGCCGCTTTCGACCAATCGAAATGCATGATCCCCCTTACCCTCTCGCTCGGCCGCATCGATCAACCAAGACTGCAATCGCTGAGCATCAAACGCATTGGGAACTAATCCGACCGGTAGCAGACGTCCAGCACAGATCGCTTTATCCAAAAATTGCCACGCCCAAGAGTTGCAGCCAATCACGCAGTGTCGATGGGCGCCGGCCGCGTGCTGAAGTAGTTTGCGAACGTGACAGAGGCCGTCTTGGTGCCGCAAAAACCATCGTTCCAACTGCGGAATGACCACCACAGAAGCGTCGTAGTCGAAGGAGACGTTGACCTCTGCTGATCGATCAAGAAGCAGTTCACGAGGCGGAGGTTCGATCACGTGATGTCCGTTGGATCGAGCCCACATCCGAACGACGTTGTTGATATCGATCGGTGGCATGACCACAAGTTGCAACCATCTGGACGGATTTTTATCCTTTGCCCAATCGCCGAAGGTTGCTTCCATTTCAGTGACGACCGTTTCACAAGCCGGCGCATCGGTGATGCGTTCAAGCCGTTTTTTGTTATCCCATTTCAATAAAGGATCCGAGACAGAAGGATCATCGGCGGTTCCTTTGAAACGCTTCCAGATTTGCCAACCGAAGCCGCGAATCGACTCGTCCGCTGGCATCGACGGCCATTGGTAATTCCCCAACGTGTTAAACGTTAGCGGTTCTGAAGATGGTTCGCTCATGAGAGGTCACCGTCAGTTGAGAAGTTCTTTGACATTGCTGAACGTTATTCCTTAGACCTGTACGGGCAGCCTCGACCGCCGATATTGTGAACGTGCAGTTGCTTTTACGCGCAGTAAACACGGAGCCCCTAACGATTTGAACATCATCTCCGTCGAGCACCTCGTGAATTATTTTTTGCCCCATCGTAAAATCTGGGTCGTTGAGGCTCCGCTTGCTGAATCTATAATGCATGAAACAATGTATTGGTGAAAGTGGATAATTTGAATGTGGCGAAGCGCTTGCACGCTGCCACAAATCCGCTTTAAGAAACCCAAGGGTTGGCCCCTTTTATTTCGTGTACAGTCTAGCGCAATTCTAGCTGTCGCAACGATAGTACAAACTGCTGGTCTCGCTTTTGAAATTTATATTCAGAACTTGTGTGTGATGGCCGGGAGAAAACAGGTGCGATTTGACAAGAGGTTTTTTTAACGGTGCGAGGTAATTTCAACCACGACCGTAGCCGTCGGCAAAACAGTGAGCACATTCGTCTTTGTCTTGCCGTTGAACGCAGGCGAAACAAACAATCCTACAGTAAAGCGAAGCGAGCAATTACCATGCGGTTTGAAATCATCGCAATTGTATTACTTTTGCTAATCGTGGCTGTGCTTTTGCAAAGTACTAACATCAGTTGCCTGATCTTGGGCGTCCTGGTCGTTATGTTGATTACAACCAAGCTCTAAAAAGTTGCCGTCGACCGACGGAAAAACATAACTACCACCCAAATATACGCATGAGACTTTTTGTTCACGATACGTCATCCGATGCCGAGACCAGTTTGATGATTGATTGAAAGGATCTTACGTCTGCGAAGCGACGGCATGAAGGTACTTGGCCAAGGTGGTGATGAATTTTCGCTTTTGCAAAGGCTTGGTGAGGTAATCGCTGTAACCAGCCGCCAAGCACTTGGTTTCGGCTCCTTGCATCGCATTGGCCGTCAGAGCGATGACGGGTAAGTCGAAACCTTCCGCTCGCATTTGGCGAACGGCTGCAAATCCGTCCATGATCGGCATCGAACAGTCCATCAAGACAACATCAACTTTCGCATGGTGATTCGGATCACGAAGAATATCGATCGCTTCCTGGCCGTTTTCGGCTGTCAATGTTCGTCCGCCGGCCTGCTCGATAAAACGCTGTGCGATGAACACAATGTCGCGGCGATCATCGACGACTAAAACAGTACCGCTGAGCGATTCAGTTGAGTCCGTTTTGTCGGAACGCTCATGCGGTGTCTCGTGCTCATACGTCGTCTCGTTGGCATCCATCATGGGGACATTTTCCAGCGGCCCCGTCGCAATCGTGGCAGTGAAAGTGCTTCCGCCACCGACGACGCTTTCGACCTCGATGTCGCCGCCCAACAATGTCGCCAACCGCTGACAGA
>NZ_JBFHFD010000422.1:0-7559 GCF_041583735.1 Novipirellula sp. | reverse complement strand
TGTTGCGGATTGATCGCAGGCAGAGATTGGTTACTCTCGTGCAGGCTGATCTGGATTGGGAACCTGCTGTTGCGGATTGATCGCAGGCAGAGATTGGTTACTCTCAAGCCGGCCGTGGTGTCGATCGACTCGGCGGTTGCGGATTGATCGCAGGCAGAGATTGGTTACTCTCAGAGCTTAGGTCAGTAACAAAGGTCGCTGAGTTGCGGATTGATCGCAGGCAGAGATTGGTTACTCTCCGTCTCGATCTAAACCCTTTTCTCCAATGGAGTTAGAGGACGTTCATAGCTTAGAAAAGCTGTAGTTGCGAGGGAGCAGAGGTGGTAAGGATTCGTTTTGAACCCCAAAAAATACGCATCCGTTCGAATTGCTTGTCGGTAATTGACAGTAGGCGGACTTCGCCGTCGGGAGGAAGTGCCGCTTCAATTCGCTGGATATGAACCGTTGCGTTCTCGCGGCTGGGGCATGCCCGTGCATAAACCGAGTATTGCATTTGTTGGAATCCGTCTTCAAGCAACTTTTTTCGGAACTGGGTATAGTCATATCGTGCTTTTTGAGTGTCGACGGGCAGATCGAACATGGTAATGACCCACATCATTCGGTATCCGTTGATTCGCATTTTTTTCTGCCAGAGTCAGGTTTTCCGGGGATGGCAACAGGGATCTCTAATCTTTTTTCCTCTCCGGAATAGCAGCGTACGAGTGATGTCGCAAGTCGGTGCATCATCACCATTAGCGGTCCAGTCTGCCCCCTTAGCTTCATCGGTTGAGTGAGCAATCCCAACAGTTCAGCTTTGATTGGTTGGGTTAATTCCTCAAGTGAATCAAGTTTTACGTTGAGGGAACGGACCCGGTCGTCGACTAGTGGGCGAAAAGGCTCGATCAAATCATCGGCAAGGCAGAAGTGGTTGCCGCGGTTCTGGTGATACACGCCTAGGCTAGGCTGCAGTCCCGCTGCAACAATTGCACGCCCTAGCGCCGCGCGTAATACGGCATATCCATAATTCAGGCAAGCGTTTATCCCGTCACCATCTTGATCCCGACGAAAGCGATTGTTTTTCATGATGTCCACGTGAGGATTGTCGAGCCAATGCTGCCAATATATCTTGGCCGCCTGGGCTTCGAGATTGCTCGGGTCACCGGAGCGAACTTGGCTTGCGAGCATCATCAGTCTGCGGTAGGCAGGTGTAGACGCCTTAAGGTTTGTAGCCTGTGCCTTGATTTTTGCCACGACAAGTTGCTGCCATAGTCGTTTTTTTAGGGGCGCAGATGCTGAAATTTGGTCGGCAATTCTCCAGACTACTTCGCCATGTTGAGCCAACGGCAACAGCATCGCAGTGGGCAAATGATTGCGACCGCATAGCACGACCGCAGCACCGCTCTCCGCTAGCGAGACGAGGGCCTGGTGGGAATACGTTGTTTGCGGGTGATCGACCACGACAACACCAACGTCTTCACAAGGCGTGGTCCCCAATACCGAACCATCGCGTTTGAGTTGCAGTTGCCTGTGTTTAATGCACAGGTGAGCTGCCTGTTGGGAAATCTCCAATGTTTGTTTGATCATCTGGCACCCTGGTTTTGATGCAACGCGTTGCATTATTCTCTATCCAAGATAATTCGACGATCGGTTAAACAATAACAAATTTGCTGGATAAGCTGAATATGTCGTGCACAACGACGTTAATCCTTTGCCCAGCGTCTGCGACCAAGTGGGTCGACTGTCACTTTACGAGCTAGGAGAGTGTTCGGTGTAAACAGAACCTTGGACCGATTGCTACTTCGACGCGCATCAGAATGGACTGCAAATTCCATTTGCTGTGTGGTTGACTTTGCCGACTTAAATTGCAGTAATACTTCTTGCCCGTTCAATTCTGCCAGTACGAGCTCACGACTGGAAAGCGACATCAAGAACGTAGCATCAGGGTAATCTGGATGGGTGCGTTGGATGATCTTGATACCGTCTTTGATGCGTTTGGCAGCCTCCAATGTCGTTACAAATACAGCTTCCCGCTTACTCTTGGAATCTTTGTGTATTTCAAAAATACACAAATGGTGCGTCGATCCAGGTTTCACGTACGCTTGGCTTGAAGCGTCCACAGAACGAAGCATTTGGATAGTTTTTTCCGGTTTCAGCAAGCGCACTCGCTTAATAGGGACACCGGAAGGCATGCAGACGTTTGTTAGCGCGGACTTCATTTTGGATGCATCCGGTTTTTTTCCTCGCGCAAGATCGATACCGGCTTCAGACAGTCTTGCAATTACAAGCTTACGAATGGCGCAATCGCGAATTCGATTTACTTCTGCGGGTGTCAGGTCGGCCAATGGTTTCCGGTTGGCCCATGCGTTCGCTGTATCTGTTTTTCCATATATGGTTTCCTCATGTAGTGCGCCTTTGACTTTTCGTTCTACTCGATGGGAGACATTTATAGTTGCTATGCGTCTCGCGATTGATGACCGAAAGTTTACCCATGGCACTGGGACTCTACCATCGTCGTTACGAGAGATCCTTGCACGCATCGTTTTTGATAAAGATTGCAGCCGACTCCGATTGGTCAAGGCAACAACGATGGCGTCAATGGCGTGATGGCGATGATCTGCCCTGTTTTTTTCTCCAGCGTTTAATTTATCCTGTTCTTGCCAAGCTGGGCTGTCGGGTAGCTCGGAAAGAATTGTGTCTAGTCCCCATTGCCAGCGTAGTTCTGCGGTCAGTTGTCCTTTCAGTCCTAAAACTTTACTTGGTTTATCAAATAACAATTGTAAAAATTCAACCGTAGCACGTGTGATGTATCCCGTGTCGTTGAGTTGCCGGTTGATGAAGTCTCTTGAAACGATTTCCTTTTGGAAGAAGCGTTTGTATTTGGCATAGGGCATTTGGCCAGCTTTCAGCAGTTGGGCGGCGCGTTGGCACACTTGCTCGTAACGAACTGGGGCGTCCACATGTAGCCATTGATACGGTGATTGCTGATTCTTCGCAGCATTGCATTCTCTGTGGCAAAGAACTTTGTTGGATTGCGAGTCGTCTAGAGTCAGTGATCGTGGCAATATATGGTCGATGTCAGTTGCCCCTCCATGCAACTGATTTTGGCTTATGGTCTTACCGCAATAGATGCATTGGAGTGATTGCTGTTGCCACAATCGGTACTTTAAGATCGAATCACGCGACGGACGCTCGCCGATGGTACGTATAGCTTTTGCCGCATCGCCGCGTTGTTTTTCATTTTCACGCATGCGGGTGTTGTATTCTTTGCGTTTTTCACGTCCCATCTGAAGAGAGCGAGCCATCTCGACATGAACTTCATCCGGCTTGCCGTACTCACGAATGATTGCATTGACCACTTTGCGTAGTTCGAACAGAGCGCGTTTTACAACGGGATTTGGCAGGTCACCAATCCTGCAATCTGCTGGGGACACGCGAGTGAAATCTGGGAGCGAATCAAATAGCCGTCGCTGGAGTTCGTCACGACGGAGATATCCGGCCGCGTGAAGGGCGCTTCGTTTTGGGTCGCTTTGGGATTGGTAGATCAGCCCCCGTTCAAGGTGCGGCATCAGGCGGTCAATTGCTATCCGTGACAGCATGATGTAGCCGACGGGCAAATCAACGTTCAATGCCGCGTCGGCTTGTTGTGCCGTCAACCCGAATTGCTGAATTAAGGATTGTAAAACCAAGTCGTCGTCATTCTGATTCTCTCGTAACAGCTCGACGATGGCATCTTTCCGCGACTCGTCCCAGTCGTGCCATTCAGGGCCAATGTGCTTTGCGCATTCCGCGTCGAGAGTCATTCCCTTGATTGAAGATCGTTTGCCACGTTCTAAGTTAAACTTGACAGAGTCAAGAAAATCCAGCTTACTCCGGATTTGGCTGAAGCTTGCTACGGATTTTCTTTGTAGCAAATCGAGGAGCAAGGTCCGTTGATCCGGAGACAACGCGGATGGTAATCCGGTATCGGGATCTACGTACCTTAAATTGTTGACTTCCTGCAGCACGCGAAATCGTTCAGCATGGCGATCCGCTTTGGGACAACGTCTTTGTTTGGGCTCTAATTCGCACGACCCAACGACTGATTTCGGCCAATACATGTGTCGCTGGAAGAAAATTAGTCCCTCGATACCAAATGACTCAAGGTCGCTGCTTCTGCCACGCTGGGGATCGCTCTTCGCAATCGGTTGAACCGGCTTGATCGCTAACTCTGCATTTTTGGGGCGGACACGATTTCCCCATCTGGCATGATCTGTCAACAATGCGGGGTGATGTGCTTTTTGGAAGTTCCATATTGCTTCGAACTCTTGGAAGATCTGACGTCGCGACAGATGGCGGGCACGTACGTGATCATCCTGTTGGCGGTTGGAATGTTCCAAAGACTGGTGCTTGTCGGCAAGGAACGCTCCGATCGTTTCGAATCCTCCTTGTAACCGCTGTCGTTCATTTTGATTGATTTCGGCCAGCATGCCTTGTGTTTCTTTGTCGCCGCGATCCTTCTTGCGATTGGATAAAAAACCTCTTCTTTGGTTGAGATGAAGTAAAATACGTCCAATTTCAAATGGTTCGAGCGGTTGACTCGTGGCTCGACTACGAAGAACGAAAGGATCTTTCTCGTACATTCGAGTTTGTTCGTCCTTGTTGTCTGGCCAAAGATTAAGCTCGATTAATGATGTAATCAGTTGTTTGCGTCTGTGAACACGTCGGCGGTTTTGTCTCCGCATTGCACGAGCAAGTCGTCTAGCTTCATTCTTCGACTTTTCTTTGCCCGTGTCGAAAGCATCTACGCCTTCCGCAAAGACCCGTACTCCCGCATCAATAAGCTCAGCGTTCTTGCCATCTCGTACTAACGCCCAGCCGATAGAGTTCGGCCCCATATCCAACCCAAGGACTACGTTCGACATCACCTATCACCACATTTTGCTTGCACGTAAAAACCTCTGAATCGATCACTGACAACCGATTGCGTCGACAGCAGGATAACTGACGGGGCTTTCAGTTGCGAGCGAGCAAAAATAATGCAATCGCTTGACAACCTCTCTATGTAGAATAAAATTCTAGATAGAGAGTAACCAATCTTTGTCTGCGGACTTTTCGTAACAAGAGAAAAATTCGTAGGCACTGCTCCACGGAGCAACCGGCCATGCTGTTTTTTACAGTGTGGCTTTTTTTTGCTCTGACTGATATGATTGAGGGCGTTTGTGCGACTTCACGTTTAGCAACCGTGCACGCCGCGACGCAAACGTACAGCAGCAATACCCAATCTTTGGGCCGACAATTGTTAGGTCTTGGTAAGAAGAGGCTTTGTCCGCCAGCTGTCAATTTACGCTTAAAACAACGTCGTTTTTTGTCGCATCATGCGGTGCCGTTTTGGGTTTAAGAGATCGCTGTTTGTTTATAGCGGTACTGTTTTAGCTTATCTGCAGTGGGAAAACTAACTGCGAAGACAGTTGAGGTCATGGATTAAGATTGAAAACGGGAGCGTTTTACGATTTTATCCCGGCGTGAAGGTTGGTGGCTTTACTTGTTCGTCTCCAGTCGCTCGAACACATATTCGTTGCATCCCCATCCGTTGCCGACGGTCTTGAGTTCGTTGAGCACAAAACCGTGTTGCCGCAGCGGTACGATGATCCGTTCTGGTTTGGCGACCTCAAACGGCAGCCCTCCGATCCAATCGACCCAGTCGTGCCATGCCGACATGCCGCGGTCGTCGCGTTTCGCCCTCCAATCTTTCAGCGGCGAGGGGTTTTGTAAACGAGCAAGTCGGGCGAGAGCAAACTTGCACTCATACCACGACGCGATTGCAAGAACCCACAGAGGACGCAGTGGTTTGGGTAAGCGGTTGTAGGTCTGTTTGATCTTCAGCCAGCGTCGACTCGCTCCGCCTTGGTCGTTGTAGATCGCCAAAAAAAGTTGACCACCTGGCTGGGTCGCACTGGCGGCAATTTCAATCGCACGATCCATCTGGCCAGTGTGATGCAGCACGCCCCACGAGTAGACGATATCGAACGTGCCTAGCGATTCGATCCGGGCTTGGTCGAGCACCGAACCCTGGTCGATCTGCCAATTGGATGCGTGCGGGGCGAATCGCCGCTTCAATTCTTGGGTGCACCCGACGCTGTCGTGGTCATAGTCGATCGAGACCACATCGGCGCCTAGGTTGTGGGCCGCTAGCGAGAATAGGCCGCTGCCGCTGCCGATATCCAAAAATCGTTTGCCAGTAAGCGATGGATTGCCCAGCATCTGCTGAAGCGATCGCTCGGCTTCGGCAACCCGCTTGTCGTCGAGTCGTTCTAAAAACGATCGCCAATTTTCACCAAACGTGAACCGTGGCCGCTCATGCTCTTGGGCTGCAGATGTCGATGTCACGGATCGCCTGGGGGCAAAGGAAATAGGAAGACGGGCGAGAGAAAAACGCGAGGGTGAAAAGGGGGACAGCTTGCAAAAGGGGCGTTCGCTGCGTGTAGGGTCGAAATGATCCGGTAAACGCGATTTTGCCGCGAAACGCTATCAGCCCGCACTCCGCCAGTGGGCACAAGGTCGCTCGCAATCGTTAAAGAATCGGTAATCGTGAGAACCGGATCGATACCCCCATGACTTAGGGTCAATACAAAACACATCATCCGTTTCGGACATCGTAATGTCGGGACGTTCTGATGTGAAGAAACTGCATCCCGTTTCCGCAAAGTTCGATAGCAAATGTAGGCCGGGTCGCCGTTACGATTTTGATTGTTGAGAATAAATAGGCAGGTTTACCAAACGATGCGAATTCTTTTTTCCTACCTCCTGTTGGGCTTGGCCGTTTGTACCGTAAATCAGTCATACGGCCAGAGCACGATCAGCAATTCTCCGTTCGATTTGACCCTGAGCAAGGGGGCTTGGATTGCGTCGCTTCCCGAGTATCAAATGGGAACCAACAGCAGTGGTGGATCCGCATTTTTTGATGATCAAGATCAGTTCGGTGGTATCGTTCGACTCGACGCGGTTCGCCGGGCCCTGGGGACACGCACGAGTTTCGAAGGCAACATTTTCTATGCGTTCGCCGGATCATCGAGCGACGGAAACAATGGCGATATCAACTTTCCCAACCCGATGGATGGATCCAATATCTTGCGATCGGGCGCCTCGCCACGGTTCGATAGTGATGTTCAACATTACGGGGGTGACTTGGTCATTCGCGATACCTGGAAAACTCGCTTTGGCGGGCTGTCGGCCGGAGTGGCGTATAGCTTGATGGCGTTTGACCAAGACTTTGAGCTCGATGACGGTTCGCTGCGTTTGTTCAAAGAAGAGCTCGACACCGATTTCCAAGGCGGCAAAGTGGTCACCGGTTGGGATGGCTATCTGTTGGGACGGGCGAGCAATTTGAAGCTGAACGTTGGTATCTACGACATGGACGCCAGCTATTGGGCCACACCCTCGGCGGTCGCCGCCCGCTACAGTGAAGAGCTCAGTAAGACGACGTACACGATCGAGACCGAGTTTACGACCCGCGATCAGTTCTGCGGCTATGACGTCGGGATGACCATCGGCGTGACCTACTTTGCCGACATGCCCACGATCCAGCACAACGTTGGCTCGGC
>NZ_JBFHFD010000421.1:0-7560 GCF_041583735.1 Novipirellula sp. | reverse complement strand
GGTACCAGTCCGAAGGCGTGTGCCCACCGAGTAGCCGACACCCAGGCGGGGCGCATATCTTGATGGGCGATGGTGCCGTCAGATTTGTCACCGACTCCATCGAGGCTGGAAACCCATCGTCGCGAGCCATGGTGTCCAACGCGAGCGTGAACACGGACCCGTTGTCGGTACCCGGTTCACAAAGCCCCTTCGGTTTGTGGGGAGCACTTGGCACGCGTGCATCCAATGAAGTGCTCGACGGAGAGTTTTAATTTCGCGCTGACATTGCAACAGTCATCGCAACAGCCGTCGCGCACGATCCCGGGGTCACGATCCCCGCGCAAGATGGCTCACTGGTGACTGCTTTATCTGTTTTCGCGTGTTTGAAAAACGTTGAAGCGACGCGTGTCGCTCTGCAATGTATTGTCTTCATTTATTTCTGGGAGTGTGCGTTCGTTATGAAGTTCTTTACCCATGCGTTTGTTTTGTTATTGGTGATAGGCTCTGTAGGTTGTGCCGAAGAGGAACCCGAGAGAACCTACAACGCTTCCGACATCGAACAACTGTTGATGGAACACCCGGAGTTAAATGATGCACCTCCTCCGGAATTCCGAGAAAAAAGCGAGGTCTACGAGTGAATTCGCGCGGTTTCTGACGCAACGACCGCTCGTGATTCAACATCGCTCCGGTCGATGCGTCGATCGTTTAAAATTGCCTTCAGCAACCTAATTCGCTGCGACAGGCTGTATCGCTGGTCGCGCGAAAGCAATCAAAGCGGATGAATGGTTGATCTGACGGTATCCCGATGACCAAGGAGCAACGCATCGCGATATCGTCGGACGCATCGGGCGTTCACTGGCGCTCGTAGCGAAATGCCGAAAGCCTCCTGCAGTGAATCTCTGACTGACTATCAATGCAGAGCGTTTGCCGGGAGGCTTTCCCCCATTCCGATCAAGCCAAATCACTCAATCAACTTCGACGTAGAACATGAACCGCATTCTTCGCCTGCTCCCCTTTCTTTGCATGCTCGCAACCACGACAGTTGCGACCTCCAAACCGCCGAACATCGTCCTGATCCTCTCCGATGACCAAGGCTACACCGACTACGGTTTCATGGGGCATGCAGACATCGAAACGCCCAACCTGGACAAGCTTGCCAGGGAGAGCGCGTTGTTTCGACGTGGCTATGTTCCGACCGCACTGTGCCGCCCCTCATTAATGACGCTGATCACAGGACTCTATTCGCATCAGAACTTGACGACGGGAAACGACCCCGCCGGCACACCAGCCAACAGGGCTCACGCTGAAAAAGCGGGCAAAGACATTCGCGAATTGCTGATCTCACACATTGACCGCACCGGCGCCCTGCCTCAGTGGCTGGCCACAAAAGGTTACGTCAGTCACCAGAGCGGAAAATGGTGGGAAGGCTCTTTCCAACGTGGTGGTTTCACCGAAGGCATGACCAATGGGTTTCCCAATCGGGGCGGGCGACATGGTGATGCGGGGCTGACGATCGGGCGCGATGGCATCAAGCCTGTTACGGACTTTATCGATCGCAGCGTCGAAGCGGGGAAGCCATTTTTTGTTTGGTACGCACCAATCATGCCCCATACACCACACAATCCGCCGACTCGACTTCTTGAAAAGTACCTCAACAAGGGAGTCCAGGAACGAATCGCGAAGTACTATGCGATGTGCGAATGGTTCGATGAAACCTGTGGCTCTCTGCTGGACCACATCGACAACTCGGGCATTGCGGAAGACACGCTTGTCATTTACGTCACGGACAACGGCTGGATCCAGACGGAAACAGGCGGCTACGGACCGCGATCCAAACGCAGTCCCTATGAGCTCGGGACACGAACGCCGATCATGTTCCGCTGGCCAGGCACAATCCCTCCGGCGGATCGCCCCGAACTTTGTTCGTCAATTGATTTTGTTCCGACCGTTCTGGCAGCCGCCGACGCGAAAGGACCACACGACTTCCCCGGACTCAATCTGCTGCCCCAACTAACGTCAGGCGAGCCCATCGAGCGTGACACGCTGTTCGGCGAATCCTTTGCCCACGACATCGCCGATATCGAGAATCCGCAGGCATCGCTTTTGTATCGCTGGGTGATCCACGGCCACGACAAGCTCCTGCTGACATACGACGGGGCGCCGGGAAAAATGAAGTACCCGCCTCTCAGTGACGCACCGCAGCTCTACAATCTGAACGACGATCCCGGTGAACACGTGAATGTTGCCGTGACGAATCCGAAAAAGGTCAAGGCGCTCCGTGCACTTTTGGACGCGTGGTATGTCCCCACCGAACGCCAAGCCGATTTGAGACACAAAGAATGATGATGAAAAAGATAGGCTGTGATTGTTGCTTGGCTTCGCTGATCGCCCTCAGTGCCTTGTCGACGATTGCGTTTGGCCAGGACACGGCAAATCAAGCACACTCGCCAAACATCGTCCTGATCATGGCCGACGACCTGGGGTGGAAGGACCTTCATTGTTACGGCAACGAGAAACTTGACACGCCCCACCTCGATCGGCTGGCAAAGCAAGGTTTGCTTTTCACTGATGCCTACTCCGCTGCGCCTGTTTGTACGCCCACACGCGCAGCTCTGATGACGGGAGAGTCACCGGCTCGTCTCAACATTACCAATCACGCCGGCGGACACCCTCCAAATTTTCAAAAACCCGGTACGGATCTGATCACACCGATTTGGTTGCGACACCTACCGCTGGAACGGGTCACCCTGGCCGAGCAACTCAAACAGGCAGGGTATGCGACAGGCTTTGTGGGAAAGTGGCACCTCTCCCATCGCAGCCGATCCGACTCCAACTCCGACACGGATCTGCCGACGGAACCGGAGCTGCGTCCTGAACACCAGGGCTTCGACATCAATATCGGAGGCTGTCGTTTCGGAGGGCCACCAAGCTATTTCAGTCCGTACAGGATTCCCAATTTGCAAGGAAAATTCGACGGCGAGTACTTGCCGGACAGATGTGCCGACGAATGCATCAGCTTCATCAAGTCCGCCAAAGCGGATGGGAATCGCCCGTTCTTTCTTTGCTGGTGGAATTACTCGGTGCACTACCCATTCCAAGCTCCCGCCGACTTGATTGCCAAATACGAACGCAGAAAAGGACCGGGCGTCGAGAATCCGACATACGCTGCAATGATTGAGGGCATGGACCGATCGATCGGCAAACTCATCAAAGCGATTGACGAACAGGGGCTGGGCGAAGACACCCTGGTGATCTTTACCTCAGACAACGGACCGTTCCAGGCAAACGTTCAACCACTGAGGGCGGAGAAGGGGTTCCTGTACGAAGGTGGAATTCGAGTCCCGATGATTGTTCGCTGGCCCGGTCGCGTCAGGCCTGCCACGCAAACTTCAACACCGGCGATCACCATGGACATCCATGCAACGATTCTTGACGCAGCGAATCTGAAGGCCGCCCCCTCCAATACTCCCGATGGAATCTCTTTGTTACCGCTGTTCAAAAACGAATCCGAGTTGAATCGCGAGTCGATCTACTTCCACTATCCCAATTACGCCTTTCACAAAGCCAATCGACTGGGAAGTGCCATTCGCTCTGGCGACTATAAATTGATCAAGTTTTATGATGATGACTCAATTGAACTCTACAACCTAAAAGACGACATCAGCGAGTCGCGGAACCTCGCCGACGAGATTCCGGAAAAAGCCGAACAGCTTCGATCTGAATTGGAGGCGTGGCTGAAAAAGACCAACGCCAGTCAGCCAAAGCGTGCGACGTGATCCCCGCTGCAAACGTTGACACCTTGCGACTGATCTCTGGGATTGCCTGGAAAATTGAAATGAAGACGTTCCTCCGTTTGCTGGTTCTGTTGCTCATCGCCGGCTCCTTCGCACAGGCGTCCGACCGACCGCCCAACGTGATCATCTTTCTTGCCGACGACCTCGGCTACGGTGACCTCGCTTGTTACGGCAACCCGATCGTCCAGACGCCCCACCTTGACCAATTCGCTTCCGAAGGCGTGCGTCTGACCGACTGCCATTCCGGCGGAACGGTTTGTTCACCGTCGCGGGCCGCGCTGTTGACCGGGCGTAATCCCTACCGCAGTGGTTTCTTCTATATCCACAACAGAAACACGTACCTGAGAGACGAGGAGGTCACCCTTGCCGAAGTGCTGAAGCAAGAAGGCTATGAGACCGCTTTCTGGGGCAAGTGGCATCTTTCCACCCTCGAGAAAACCCGCTACGTCCACCCCGGGCCCGGCGAGCAGGGCTTCGATTACTGGATGGGCACGACCCTCAATGCATTCGACAAGCTTGGTGGACCGCGCAGCCCCAAGGCGTTTATCAAGAACGGCGAGCCCTTGGGCGCGGTCGATGGTTGGTACTGCGACGTGATCGTTGACGACGCACGCGACTGGCTGGCAAATCAACGCAACAAGCAGAAACCGTTCTTCATGTATGTCTGCTCGCACGAGCCGCATACCCCGATTGATCCGCCCCAGGAATACAGTGCCCGATACGACAACGCCGAAGTGGAGCGATTGGAGAAACAAATCCGATACGGTCGGGTCAACCGTCCGCAACGAGATATCTCCGGGTACAAGAAGGACTACTACGGTACCGTGAACCAGCTCGATGACGCCTTCGGACGATTGATGAAGACGCTCGAGGAACAGGGCCTCAAGGAGAACACGTTGGTGCTGTTCACCAGCGACAACGGGCCGGAAACTCCGGTAACTTTAGAAGAGTCGCGGGGCCAGTGGGAGGATCCCATCCGCGATAAATGTTTCGGTAGCCCCGGTGTGTTGCGCGGCATGAAGCGTTATCCGTACGAAGGTGGTCACCGCGTCCCCGGGCTTGTCCGATTTCCCGGCGTCATTCCCGCGGGCACCAACAGCGACGTGCTCTTCAATGGAACCGACATCCTTCCCACTGTCTGCGGGCTGGTCGGAGCCAAGGTGCCTGCCAATCGGAACGTGGATGGCGTCGATGCCTTTTCTGCATTTCTGGGGCAACAGGTTCGACGCAACGATTCCGCCATCTGGTTCTTCCCACACCACGGCGACACCTGGTTTCGCATGCCACAGATTTCGATGCGCCGAGGCCACTTCACGTTGGTCGCTTGGTTGCCCAAACGGTCAGACGGCGTTTTACTCGACGAGTGGCTCGCGACATCCGATCCCGACCGAGTGGAACTGTATGATGTTTCGGTCGATCCCGCGCAGAGCAACGATATCGCTAGTGAATTTCCTGAAATCGTCAGCTCCATGAAGCAGGAAATGACCTCGCTCTGGCGCGAAATGCGCGACGAAGGCCTGTCGATTTAGCAGATCGACGAGTGCCAGGCCGACGCCACCGACAAACGTTCAATCATCCCTCCGGGGCTAAACCACATCGCCTGCTATCGTGATGGCGAATGACGAAACACCGAATGTTGTACAACGCATTGATGAAAGGCAAGCTCGTGAAAAACAGACTCCAACTGATGGTGACTTGCCTATTGGTATGGCCCGCGATTGCGTCAACGTATGGGCAGGAGCAGCGTCCCAACGTGCTCTTTGTTTCAGTGGATGACTTGAACGATTGGATTGAACCGCTCGGAGGGCATCCCCAGGCGGTGACACCCAATTTCACTCGTTTCATGAAGCGGTCGGTCTGTTTCACGAACGCAAACTGCCCGAGCCCCGGCTGCAACCCATCACGCACGGCGATCATGACTGGGTTGGCCCCTTATACGTCCGGCGTTTACTCCAACTACCAGGATTGGCGCGAAGCGATTCCGAATCGCCAAACGATTGGAGCCTATTTTCGACGGCACGGTTACTTCAGTTGCGGCGCGGGAAAGATTTTCCACTACCACATGGTTGATCCCCAGTGTTGGGATGAGTACTGGCCGTCACAGCAGCAAAACATGCCTGAAGAAGCCTTTCCAGATTTCAGCAAATCCAGGCTCTCGGCGGCGGATCAGCCGACGCCAAAGACGATGAACATGCCGGCGTTCCATCAGATGTATGGGATGTTCGATTGGTCGGCGTTGGATGTCCCTGATGAACAGATGGGAGACTTCAAGAGTGTCGATTATGTGCTGCAACAGCTCAACAAGCCACGCGACAAACCGCTCTTTCTGGCCTGCGGCATTTACCGTCCGCACCTGCCGTGGTATGTGCCTCGCAAATACTTCGACCTGTTTCCCCTCGATGACATTGTCCTGCCCAAGCGGCTGGAAAACGATCTTGACGATGTTGGACCACGAGCAAGAGACATCGCCTTTCGTGGCGGAGGCTACCATCAGCACGTCATCAATGCGGGGCAGTGGAAACAAGCCGTCCAGGGGTACCTCGCGTCGATTGCGTTTGCAGATGCCATGTTCGGACGTTTGCTCGATGGACTGGACGAAAGTGGCAAAGGTGAAAACACGGTCGTGGTGTTGTGGTCCGACCACGGATGGCAGCTTGGCGAGAAACAGCACTGGCGCAAGTTCGCGCTTTGGGACAATGTCGTGCGTTCGGTGTTGATGATCCATGTCCCCGAGGATGCCCCCGGACTGCTTGACGGGTCTACGGATGGGCAACTGTGCCATCGCCCCGTTTCGTTGCAAGACATCTATCCAACACTGGTAGACGTCTGCGGACTGCCCGCCAACGACGGGATCGACGGACGCAGTTTGAAACCTCTACTGAAGAAGCCTGATGCAGAGTGGGATCACGTCGCGTTGACGACTTACGACTTTGGAGAGTTCTCCGTACGCAGCCAGCGGTATCGGTACACGCGTTACATCGATGGCAGCGAAGAACTCTATGATCACCACGCCGATGCCGAGGAATGGCACAACCTTGCGGAGGATCCGAAGTTTTCTCAGATCAAGAGCGAGTTGGCCGCCAAGATCCCGGTCTCGCCAGCCCCTTTAGTGAAAACATCCGAGAAACTGCAGCCACACCACATCCCCCCATTTCGCTCTCGAGCGGAATACGACGACTGGTTACAGCACGGCAAAGACAATCAATACTTACTGAAAAAGCACTGGCAATAACAAGCCGCTTCGCGACACAGAGCAACTCCCCCCTCCCAATTGGTGCCACCCACCTATTTCCATCCCGGCTTGGTCCAAATGGTGCCACCCATCTATCTCCATACCATATCTGTTTGGTGCCACCCACCAAGAGTTTAGGCGTGCGTTCGCTGCGCTGAACACTCATCTCCGACCGCAAAAACCAACAGGTGCATTGCCTGCGAGTCCCGGCGATCAGAAGCTCCAATGCCTTACGCAATGCCATCAACTGCTCACAGGACAAGACGCCCACCGGTGTCTGGCGACTGGAGGACTCAGCGTCTTCGGCAATACTGGTCGCATTTTCGTTATGCAGCGAAGCACTCGGCGACTTGCCGGTGCCCTTTGGCCCATTTGCGACCGCTCGACTCGGCGAACTGTGTCATGCCGCTCGGCGATCCCGCACAGCAGCTATTGCCGAAGTAACGTTGAAAGTTCCAGACCAGATCACGCCACATCGACAAGTCGATCCCTAACCGAGAAACCAGTCCCTGCAGACTCGGTGGGACCTTGCGCCCCGCTCCCTCTTCGCTTTGC
>NZ_JBFHFD010000420.1:0-7561 GCF_041583735.1 Novipirellula sp. | reverse complement strand
ACAACGGCGATTTCAGCAGCGGAGGCAGCGGGGTGGATTTCCGTGACGCGGTCGACAACGCCGTCGTCACGATTTCTGGCAATTCCTTTGCGAACACCGCGGGTGATGCGATCCGGTTCGGCGCCACCACTCCGTCGAGTCTAGTCAATCGCATTACCGATGTGACTGTGAATATCGGCAGTGCGAACAACGTGACGATCGATCAGACGACCGTAGCCGTTGGCGGAAATGTTATTAGCGGCAGTGCCAACGGTAGCGGCATCAACGTGGAGGCCATGGTGCAGGGTGATAGCGAGTTTGTCATCAGTGGCAATACCATCGGCAGTAGCGGAAACCGTGTCGGCCAGGATGGCATCCGGTTTGCCGGAGGCATCCTCGATTCCTCGACGGTAACCCTGGGTGGCAGTAATCAAGTTTTCGCCAGCGGACAAGCAATCCAGGTCGACGATTTGCAGTCGCCCTCCACGCTGGCGATCACGGATGGCACTTACGACGGCAACGACGGAGCGTTGTTGGTGGACAATACCGGGGTCGCGGGTACCGACGGACGACTCAACGTCGGTGCTGCCGCCTTCGTCGGCGGCAACGGCAGCACGGTGGTCGAAGTCCTGACCGACGCTGGCAATGCAGGTGTCGACATCGACTTTGCCGGTGCAGCGACCATCACCGGCGGTGCGACCGGATTGCGACTCTCCGGCAGCGGTATCGACATCCTAGGCGACTGGCTGGGCAACCTCGCGTTTTCCAGCCAGACTGGCGACTACATTACACTCGCCAACGGCGCCGAGTTCTTACCAGGAAGTCCTACTCTGATTGATGCCCACTCGGTCTCCTTCGACGGTATGCTCGGCAGCGATATGACTTTGCCGCAATTGTTGGCGGCGGAGGATCGAGTCACTCACTATCCCGATGACAAGTCATTGGGTTTGATCGATATCGCGTCGCTGTTTGTGGTCGAAGGCGAAAGCATTCAAACGGCGGTCAATGCTGCAGGTGCGATGGCGGGGCCGCAAACGGTGGCGGTTGCTGCTGGCACCTTCGGCGGTTCGGTCGAACTCTGGGTTAACAACCTGAGCTTGGTCGGATCGGGGGCCACGACGATCATCGATACCAACGCTGTCGATGCCTTTGCCAATAACGGTGACGTCAACAATGGCTTCCACGTCGCGGCCATTTCCGGCACTTCTGGCGGAGGCGACGTCAGCGGCGTGACCATCGACGGATTTGCCTTCGACTCGCTTTCGAGTAGTGGTAACAACATCGGCGTCGAATTGGGGGCAACCGGCCTTAGCGACGCATTGGGAACGACGGTTCAGAACAGCAGCTTTGCCGATCTGCAACATGGCGTCGTGGCCCGTGCTATCGACGGCTTGACGACGATCTCAACCATTTCCACGAACAATATAGCGTCACACGGCGTCGACTTTAACGCCGCGCTGGACTCGGGTGACACGATTCTCGTTGAGGATAGTTCTATTTCCGGTGGAGATGATGGGCTACGCTTCTCGTCATCGCTGACCGGCAGCGATATCACGATCCGCGGGAACACGATCGAGGGTGCGGATGATGGTCTCGAATTTAATGACGCCATTGGAGGTGGTAGCACGGTCCGCATCGCAGGCAACTCGCGAGTCGAAGGACTGGGCACCGCTAGCGGAGAAGACAACCTTGGTGACGGCATTGCCTTTCGTGGCGTGATTACCGGCGCGACGACCAACATCCTGATCGACGACAACACGCTCATTCGCGGTCTCGATCGTGGGATTAACTTTGCCAGTGCCGGCACTGGTGGGCCAGCTTCGATAACCGACGCCAGCGTGACGATCTCGCGGAACGACGAGATTCGCGGCCTCGGCATCGATGGGATCCTATTCAATGCAGGCCTGAGCAACGCGACAATCACGATTGGTGGTGATACCGCCGCCGAAGGGAATGGATTGATCGTCGGCGATGACGATGGCATTGACATTGAAAATGTAAATGGCGGTGCGTTCACGATCGCCAACAATGCTTCAATCACGGGCAACTCTCTCAACGGCATCGAGTTCGAAGGGGCGGTCAACAATGGTGCCGAAGTCGCCATCGTGAATAACTCATCGATCATTAGTAACAATGACGATGCGATTCGTTTTGTGGACGACCTCACCAACAGTTCGGTGCGAATCGAGGGCAACGCCATCCAAGCCCTTCGTGATGGTGTGGCATTGGCCGCTGTGATTGAGGGAACAACCGACTTGCGGATCAGCGACAATACCATTCATGTCGACGGCAGCGGGATTGCCCAAACGACCGCCAGCTCGATTGTCGACGATGCCTCGGTTGTCATCGCCGCAAACTCGATCACGTTGACGGGAGCTGCGGGAACCGGCATTTCACTCAACAACCTGGGCAGCACTCAAGCCATCGTGATCGATGCCAACCAGATCATCGGTGGTGAGTTTGGAATCGTCGCCTCTCAGTTGGCGGCGGGAGTTTTTGAGGGTCAAGTACAGATTGGCAATACGACAATCTCGGCAGCCCATGACACGGGGTTGATGTTTGTTAACCGCAATGCGGCCAGCTCGCTGGAGGTTGATTTGCAAGGTGGCTTGATGGTCCACGGAGGTGCATCGGCTGCGGACAATGGGATTGTATTCGACGGTTCCGGTTTATCGCTCCGTGCGAATACGTTGTCGGACACCCACTTTACGTCCCAGAATGGAAACTACGTCGAACTGCGAAACGGTGGCCTTTTTGAAACGGGAAGTCCGACATTGGTTGACGCCACCGATGTGATGTTTGACAGCCTCGACGCAACAACCGCCTCGGGTTACCAAGCTGCGGAGCTGAAGCTCGTACATTTTCTTGACGACCCGAGCCTAGGACTGATCTACCCCGGTGTGGTGAATAATTGGGGCGGTCAATTAACCTACGATCGATTCACTCGTTACCAAGATTACTTCCGCACCATTGGAAGTTTGCTGGAGATGAATTCGATCATCATCCGCTATCCGGCGGCCGAGATTGTGATTGCCGACGAATTGGACGAATAAGTGAGGCGTCTCTCAGGAACCGAGTGAGGTTACGGACGGGGGCCGAACAGCGAGACGAATCCGATATGGATGCGGTCTCGACTGACTGCCCCGTCGACCGGTTCAAAACCGTGGGCGTAGTCAATCCTCAGATTGCCGCGGTCGCCCAATTGCAATCGTAGACCCGCACCCATGCTGATCAAGAACTCATCTGCCGTTTCGCCAGCGACGGGATCTTCGATGTAGGCACCACCGGCATCCAACAATCCATAGGCCCGCAGCGTGTGACATTGCTCACCGTATCCCCAACGCCATGGCTCTGGCCCGAGCTCGAAGTTGGTGATCCAGCCTGAATCGCCTGAGAAAACTCGTTGATCGTATCCACGCACCGAATCGAATCCCCCGAAGCCGAGTGTTTCGCTGAATAGCAGTCGCTCGGATGTGATTTGACCAACCCCGCGGGCAACAAAATCCCATCCACTGGGCAGATCCCACAAACGTTCCATCCTTCCGCGAGCGTAGATGTAATCGGGCGAGGTGCCGGTACGAATGGTATTCATTGCGGCCGTGTTAGCAGCCGACGTGAACCCTCCGCCAGGGCCCACGAACGTGTCGATCGACCATAGCGAGTATTGGCGGTCTCTCATCCGTTTGACGCTGCGAAGTCCCAAGCGAATCTGTGCCAAATCCGCGTTTGAGTCTTGCACGTTCACGCCGCCAAATTCCAAGTTGTTATTGGTCGATTTGAAATCGAATCCGAGTGAGCCACTGATGTCTTGGTATTGGTTCTTGATGAGGTGGCGAGTCAATCCGAGCCCTGCTTGCCAACTTTCACCATCTTGTGACAGGCCAATGCCCAGCTCCGGTGCCACCTGCGCCCAACTGCCGTACGTCTGGAAACTCCACTGTCGATCGATCGCTTCGGAGTAGGAGACGGCGTGGGCATGCAGATGCGAAAAGTCCGCGTCGGCGGTGTATTGGTAGCTCAACGTGGCATCGCGTCCAAATGCATTCCCCCACAGCAGACCTGTGTAAAGCCGTTCGAGCATCAACGGACGCACCCCGGTATCTTCATAACCCACATACGCGTTGATGGGGCAGACATCGGTCAACTCAAAAACGACGTCTGTTGTTCCTTCGGCAGTGCCGGGCCGCAAATCGACATCGACTTTTCGGAAGGGATTCTGATTCAACCAGAACAGATCGTTGGCGATCGCGGACTCACGGATTCGAGAACCGCGTCGCGTGCACTCGATCCACTCGGCCACGTCACAGGGGTTAAAATAGCAACCGCCCTCCACTCGGACACTGCCGATCCGCGATTCGATGACAACCAATTGCACCGTGCCACCGGTGATCTTCTGTTCTGGAATGATCACATCGACAACGGGTTGGCCGCAGCGACGATAGTACAGAATGATGTCGCGAGAAAGCTGATTGAGTTTCCGCAGTGTCACGGGGCTACCAAGGTAGCGATCGACGATCTGTGTCAGACCTTGGCTATAGATCAGCGAGTGCTGCGAATCAAAGTCGTAGTGGATTCCGGTTAGATCTGCGTTGGCTTCTTCCGCTTGGACTTTGTCGTTGTGGTCCAAAAAGAGGACTGCATCGAGCGATTCGATCAATTCGCGGTCACTCCCCTCCACTGTCGGTAGCTTGTCCGGCTGGATCGTTTGTTGTGCCGGTTGCGAGGGAATCGTTAACGGTTTGTAGCGTTCATAGTCCTGGGCATGCGACTCGTGTGTCTGTGCGTAGAGAATGAAACAGGCCAGCAAGAGGCTAGCGGTGCAGCGAATCGTCATGTTGTGTGCCTTCCTTGATGTATGCACCTCCCTCCTAGAGGCAATCGGTAGAATCACCGACGAAAGTATGATCGGCGAGCCAATCCGATGTGGTGAACTTCACAGACGTACATTCCTATACACCGCACAACCCGAATGACCGGAATCGCGAAACGGCAGATTTCGCGTAGCGACAACCATCATGGTCCTCACATCGCGACGATCGTCACTCATCGATGGGGGCTTTGGGGGCTGGCAACACGCTGTCGGCCGCCGCCCATGAAGCAACAAGATGCAATGCGGTGAAGCATTTTCTGCTAGCGAAACGCGTCGAGAGATTCGTGGAGCGTGCGTCAGCCGGACGAAAGACTTGGTGAATTCCGCTACGCTAAATCGAAGATCGCGATTCGAAGTTTGCACGACATTTTGACCACCACGAAGTGGCAAAAGGATGTAGCCTCGGGCGTGAGCCGAGGAACAACTTTTCTGACCCGCGTAAAAGGGTATACAGGAAAATGGGTGACAGGAAGATGAGCATGCCGTAGGGGTCTGGCGACTACGACGGAGCATGCGTGCGTCCTCATTTTCTAACCCTTCATCTTTTAACCTCATCGAACGCAATCCCGTTCGTCGGGACAAATCAGCTCAAGACCAATTCGCTGGCGAGATGACACCTCGGATCTTGGGACATGACATTTTCCTGCCCAACGTTGGGTTGATCATCGCAAACGCTGTCAAACGCTGCTCGTTATTGATAGTTACTTGCCTCCGGTTCAACTGTTCTGTCTTCGCCCGGCGTTTTGGCGAATCCGTCGCCGTCTATGGCTCGAATTGGTAATCGTTACCGAGTTTGGTGTACGTTTTTTCGAACGCGTTCGTCGGATTACTCGTTTTGCCATCGCCCGTGATCGCGCCGTTTTCGAAGCAGAACATAAGACGAAATGTGCCTGCGGCAGGGGACGGTTCCCGGACGCGAACCTGGAATTCTCCTGTCGGTTCGATTCGAGCGGCGTAAGTTTTTGCCCAGTAGTTCACCTGGCGTGGTGACGATTCATCCACGAGGACGACACTATGAGCCTTGTGGTTGGATACCAATGTCCCGGAAACAACGATCTCGTTGCGAGATCGATCGTAGCGAGCACGATATTGTTGGACTTTGGCGGAAGGGACGACTCGGCGGTCTTGGACTGTGCCCGAAAACACAAAGTGCTTCCACAGCATCGCCGCTTCAGCTTCGCAGAGATAGACGCGGTCGTGATCGAGTTTGCTCCGCACGGCTGCGCGAAACGGGTCCGTTCGAGGCCCCATCAACGTGTTGCCAAGCCGATCGGCGATGATGGGGCCAGTGTGGAACAAGCCAAAGGCGTGCCCGAGTTCATGGACGCAACCCTTGAGTGTGAAATCGTGGAGAAAGCCCTCCGCCATCTCTTGATCGAAAGAAATTTCACCTGGTCGGTTTTCGTAGTTAACGACTGCCCATCCGCCACGGCGTATGTCGCCCGAACCGCGGTATTCGTTGAACCGCGTCGGCGGATCTCCCTTGTACACATAAACCCACCACAGAGGATTGTTGCGTGGTAGCCCGTACTGCGCGTGCGCCTTCGGCCAAAGCTCTTGCATGAGTTCGAACGCTTTCGTGTACTGCCCAGGAGGCTTGGAGCCATGGATGCGAAGGACCCGGATGCGGCCGCGGTCATCGCGGGGGAAAATCTGCTCTCGGGCCGGTGGATATCCCCAGTGTTTCATCCACTTCACGAAGAAGGTCTCGGTGTACTCGGCGGCCGCAACCATTTTCGACTCGGCATCCGCGGGAGGATCCAACCCCGCAGCAACGAACAGCACCAGATGGATTTCGGGAACCTGATTCTGCGAGCTCTTTGCCGGCGCAATGGCACCGGCATCCTGCTTCGGTCCCGTTTGGTTGTTTTGGGAGCGCGGTTTTCCATTGCCACTTGTCTCTGCGAGCGACCGAATATACTCCTGGTCGCGCTCGCTGAGGCGTTCCAAGGGAACCGCAAGAATGCTGCCGTCCGGCTTCACTAGCCGCACCTTTTCCATGACCACACCGTCAAACTCCGCTTCGACCTTGTACTTGCCCGTTGCATCCGTCCATTCTCGGGTGAAGGCGAATGGGGCTCCGGTGGCAAGCAATAGTAAGGGAAACAGCAAGAGACGCAGATTCATGTCGATGGTTCTCGGGGTGTTGATTAGAAAGGCCTTTCTCATTCTGCGTTATGACATACGATCGATCGAGGCCCGAGCGTGGATGATTGCCGCACAAATGCGATTCACCACCTTCTGGCGAAGGTAGCTACGAGAAGACGTTTCACCGCGTTGGCTAAAGCGGCAAGCAGACCGAAAGACATCTTTTTGACCCACGCACAATGGTATACAGGAAAATGGGTGACAGGAAGATGAAGAAGCCGCAGAGGCTGGCGACCACGACGGAGCATTCGTGCATCCCCATTATCTAACCCTCCATCTTTTAACCTCATGCAGTCGCAAGCCGTGCGTCAGAACAAATCACCACTGGGCCGGAGGCCACATGGACTGATTAAGATTACGAGTAAGATAAAGATTAAGACGTAGTAAAGAAGCAGCAGACAACCCGGTTGTGGGTTAGATTCGCAAACGACAGAGAAAACGTTGTTGTGCAAACATAAAAAAACGCCGGACGTTGCCGTCCGGCGTTTTTCGTTTTGTCATCGTCTTGGATTCGTTACCAACGTTAGCGGTTGGGGTCGAATCCGGTTTGAGCGATCTCTTCTT
>NZ_JBFHFD010000419.1:0-7632 GCF_041583735.1 Novipirellula sp. | reverse complement strand
GATCTGGGCGGATTGAGTCTCGCGTACGAGGCCTACCAACTGTCGCTCGATGGCAATGAGGCACCCGTGATCGATGGGTTGACCGGGGACCAACGTTTCTTTTTGGGATGGTCGCAAATTTGGCGACGGTTGTATCGCGAGCAAGAGTTGTTGAAACGATTGATTACCGATCCACACAGCCCGAGTGAGTACCGTGTCAACGGAATCGTTCGCAACATGGATGCTTGGTACAAGGCGTTTGAGGTCAAGCCAAGTGATCCGTTGTACCTGCCGCCGGAGGAACGGGTCCGCATTTGGTAAGTTCACGTGGCATCGGTGCTGCCGAAAAAAATGATCGGTGCCACCGAAAGAAGGGATGTAACGAAGGTCGCAACGACTTTCGCATGGCGGTCGCGGCGGTGACTTGGTTCAAGTTCCGCACGCGACGTCCTGCCGCGCGAGCTATTTTCGCGCGAGCTATTTTCGCCCGAGCGTCTCTTGAACATTGGCAGTTGCATGGCCATACATCCCCCCCGGGGATTCTCAACTGCCCGCTACCGACCGGGTTGTCTCTGCCCCTGAGCGTCCCTTTTCTTTGGGGGCCTTTCTTTGGGGGGCATTCGCTAGGGCGGTCGTTGCATTCGCTAGGACCGGAACAATGCGACGTGACTCGGTGATGGAGTGACGTTGGATTACTTCGGCAAATTCTCTCTATCCGGAACCTTCTAGCGTAATTTGTGCGGTTTGGGCGACCTGTGCCTTAATCGTGGTCTATGTTTTCGTGGGTCATTCGATCATGACGTTACCGCACCCCCCGTTGATTTGTTGACGGGCGGCGAGCGGATCATGGCACGAGATGATTCGCGCGGCGTGCTTCGTATCTGAGCCTTGTTTTGGAAACAGGGATGGCAGTCGAAGTCGAATAAAACATTGTCTGAGCAATCACCGGGGAACTTCCAGTCATGCGATCTGGTACACAAACAGCCAAACCTGAAGTCAATCGTCAGCATCAGTTCGAAGAGATCAAGCGTCGCATTCACGGGAAGTTGGTCGATAAGCTAGACCTTTCGCGTGTGGGAGAACTGAAGGGCGAAACGCTGACTCGCGAAATTCGCCTGGTGGTCGAGCACCTTTGTGATGCCGAAGACACGTTGTTGAACCGTCAGGAACGCGATCGCATCATTGACGAAGTGCTTGACGAAGTACTCGGACTCGGGCCGCTCGAGTTGATTTTGAAAGACCCCAAGGTCAGCGATATTCTGATCAACGGTCCCAAAAACATTTACGTCGAAAAAGGCGGCCGGATGCAAAAAACGGACGTCGAGTTCCGTGACGGCAAGCATCTGCTGCAAATCATTGACCGCATTGTGAGTAAAGTCGGACGCCGCGTCGACGAAACGTGTCCGATGGTGGACGCTCGTTTGGAAGACGGTTCGCGTGTGAATGCGATCATTCCTCCGCTGGCGCTTGATGGAGCTGCGGTTTCGATTCGACGTTTCGGTAGCAACCCACTGAAACTCGAAGACCTGCTGAATTACAAAGCCTTCACACCTGAGATGGTGATGTTGTTAGAAGGTTGTATTAAAGCACGTTTGAATATGATTATCGCCGGGGGTACCGGTTCTGGTAAAACGACGCTGCTGAACACGCTTTCCTCGTTCATCGGCCACGAAGACCGTATCGTGACGATCGAAGATGCGGCGGAATTGCAACTGCAACAGGACCACGTGGTGCGATTGGAAACACGTCCGCCGAACATCGAAGGCACCGGCGCGGTGACTGCGACCGACTTGGTCAAAAATGCACTGCGTATGCGTCCCGAACGAATCATTATCGGTGAGTGTCGTGGTGGTGAGACGTTGGATATGTTGCAAGCGATGAACACCGGTCACGATGGATCGCTAACAACGATTCACGCCAATACACCTCGTGACGCTATCGCTCGTCTGGAAACGCTGGTCATGATGGCCGGTTTTGACTTGCCCGTAAAAGCGATTCGCCAACAAATCTCAGGTGCGGTTGACGTCTTGATTCAAGCAAACCGTTTGCAAGGCGGTCCTCGTCGTGTGACGGCGATCACCGAAGTGGTGGGCATGGAGCAGGACACGATCGTACTGCAAGACATTTATCGTTACGTCCAAAAAGGCGTTGACGAAGATGGCAAGGCATTCGGTCACTTCGAGTGCACCGGAGTCCGGCCATCGTTTATGGACAAATTGGAATCGTCCGGCGTGCGTTTGCCCGCCAGTGCATTCCGTGAACGCGTGATCATGCCAGCATAAAACCCTAAGCGGGCCTGTATCAAGCCCTTGGGGGGAAGCGTGTCGGTCGAGGGTTGATTCCTAGCCGACATTCCCGACTGAACAAAACAAAGTAAACAGAGTATTCAAGTGCCCGTCGCGTTGATGCGAACACCGGGGCACATCTGAACCACTTCCTCGAGAATTAAAGCTTACTTGTCATGAGCGGAATCGTCATCATTGTCGCCGTGGGTGTGTTTGTTGCATCGTTGGTTGCATTTGCCATCAACGTCCTGATGCCAAACTCGGACACGACGTCTGCAGAAGACCGACTGGCTGCAATGGCTTCGCGCCGTGGTGCGACGAACAACCCGGAATCCGATTTCAAATCGTTGTTGCTCAACGGTGGTGAGAACTCAACCAACCCGTTGGCAAAGTTTTTGGAAGAAGTTCCGGGGCTCAACGACTATCTCGAGCAAGCTGAAATCAATATGAACGCGATGCAGTTCGCGATGATTTGCTTTGCTGCGGTCGGTGCTGGAGTGGTTGTGACCGTTGTTTCGCCGCTACCGGTTTTGTTGGCACCGATCGTCGGTTTGGCGTTTGTTGCATTGCCGATTGGATGGCTGATTTTCAAACGCAAGCGGCGGTTGAACAAATTCGGTAACCAAATGCCCGAGGCGCTCGAATTGCTGGGGCGTTCGCTCCGTGCGGGACACTCGTTGAACGCCGGTTTTGATCTGGTTTCCAAGCAGATGGAAGCGCCGTTGTCGGTCGAGTTTGGTCGCGCTTTTGAAGAGCAGAACTTTGGCATTCCGCTCGAAGAAGCGATTGAAGGGATGGCGGCTCGTGTGCCGAACATGGACCTTCGCTTCTTTGCCACGGCTATCATCTTGCAGCGTCAAACCGGGGGTGACCTCGCTGAAATTCTCGACAAGATCAGCCATCTGGTTCGCGAACGACTGCAAATTCAAGGTCAAATCCAAGCGTTGACCGGTGAAGGACGAATGAGTGGTGCGGTGTTGCTCGCACTGCCTCCTGTGTTGTTCATCGTGATGCTGAAACTCAATTACGACTACGTGATGATGTTGTTCACCGACGAATATGGTCAATACATGCTCGGCGGTGCACTTTTCTCGCAGTTGTTGGGTGCGTTGATGATTAAGAAAATTATCACGATCAAAGTGTAGCGTCCTAAGTCACTGTCGCATCCGAATGTTGCGGTGGTTTTCCAATCGGTTTGCAACTCAGTCCTCTTGATTTTAAATCTCATTGAACGAGTTCTGTAAGGAACTGTCTATCATGAATACATTCACGATTCTCGCCTTCGCTTTGGATCCAGTGACGCTAACGTCGATCGCAATTTTTGTAGGGGTGACGGGGGTCGCTTGGGTTGTGCTCGGACGCGTTAGCGGCGACAGCAAGCCTCGCGCCGAAGCTCGACTTGATGCGATGCGAAGCACGCGAGGTGCGCCGAGCGAATTGTCCGAGACCGACAAGAAACGAGATAAGAACGCGAAGCTTGCTGCGGCGCTCGAAAAGGCCACGTCACCGCTGAAGGATACCGTGACCGGTTCCGAGAAAGAGATGGGGGCGTTGCGAGTCGAATTGATGAACGCCGGATTCCGCCGCGATACCGCGCCAGTGGTGTTCAAGGGAATTCAGCTGATCATCGCATGTATCGGTTTGTTTTTGGGAGGCGTGCTGGGAATCTTTACGGATGGATTGACCCAAGGCATGTTGGTGAAATTGCTGGGCGGTTTGATCGTTGGCTTTATGCTGCCCAAGTTTGTGCTCGGACATTTGGCGAAGAAACGTAAAGAGAAAATTTTCTTGGGACTGCCTGATGCTTTGGATTTGATGGTGGTTTGTGTCGAAGCCGGTCTGGGGATGGACCAGGCGCTGCGGAAAGTGTCCGAAGAGATGAAGAAGAGTCATCGTCAAATCGGTGAAGAATTCAACGTGGCCAACCAACAATTGCAGTTCGGTAGCCCACGAAGCGAAGTGCTCAGTGCACTCGGGCAACGAAGCGGCGTGGATGATCTAAAGCAGTTGGCTTCGATTCTGATTCAGGCCGACAAGTTTGGTTCAAGCGTGGGCAGCGCCTTGCGTGTTCAGAGTGACGCGATGCGAACCAAACGACGCCAAATTGCCGAGGAAAAGGCAGCTAAAACGGCGGTGAAAATGATTTTCCCACTCGTTTTGTTCATCTTCCCCGGCATTTTTGTGGTCCTGGTGGGACCGGCCGGGATCAGCATGTATCGCAACATGTTGAGCCAGTAGACCACGTTGGATCAGAGGATGATCGATGTTTTGGCCGACATTGACCGAACGACCTAGGTTAGTTCGTTGCAATGTGTCCCGGGACGATCAACACCGGGTGCGGGCTGCGACGAATGCGGTCTTGAACAAACCCCTGGCCAAATCGATCGTCGACTTCCAACGGCATGACGAGCAACATTTTGTGCTTGTCACTCAGCGGATTGGGTGGCGCGATCTCGCCGGCTTGAGGCGACAAGCGGTAATTCAGGTGACGCTGGGTCGCCGTTTTGGCCATGGCTGCGTGGATCGTTTGGTGCGTCTTGGTCAAAGCGTCGCTGAATTGTTCCGGCTCGAACGGCTTTTTCGGATCGATCGCTTCGAGAATGCTACGGATGTTTTCGAAATGTTCTTTCTCGATCACAAGATTGAGGGTCACGGTCGCTTTTTCGTTTGCCATACCAAACACCCAACCGGCGGCACGTTGTTCCATATCACATTCGCTGCCCACGATCATTGATACGGTGTGACAACACTCGTCGAGCGTTTGGTCGTCACGTCGATTGACGAGGATGGGTTTAGGACAACGGCTCAGTAGCACGTCGATCACCGTTCCAGCGCTGTCGGTACCAACGTGGTCGAACGATCGTCCGAACGGACACGGAACGATCAGCAGATCAACGTCATGGCGATCAAGCGATGCGAGGATCTTTTCATAGGCTTCGCCTTCGGCCGAACGGATCGGGCGAGCTCCCGAAATCTTGTTGCACATGCTTGCGGCCAATTCCGAATCACCACTGACGCTGTCACGTGCGTCAAGCACAAGCGTTTCGATGTTGAAGCGTTCACGCAAGTAAATCGAGGACGCCAATCCTGTTTCGTCTTGCGGCGAACCATCGAGCACCCACAGCACTCGCGCGGGCACGATCGGCGTGATCGCGGCAGCTTGACCGACTTTCGATCGCTCGAACATTCGCATCGATGCATCGACTTCGCGATCCAGGTCATTGGATTCAGATTCGTTGTTCATTTTGTTTCCATCGATCAATGGGCGAGAGGTGGTAAGTCGGGGATCCAGCCCAAGTTGTATGCCAGCATCACGTAGGCGATCGCCCCGGCAACCTGAACCAACATGATGCTGCCGCCGAGTTTTAGAAACGTTCCCCAGCCGATGTGTACCCCTGCTTCGCGTTTTAATGCATAGATCGCAATCACGCACGAGATCGATCCGATCGGCGTTCCGTTGCCGCCAAGGTTGCAGCAAATGATCAGCGTCCACCACAACGGTTCGGCGGGGACCGAGTCTCCCGAAATGTCTTGAACGATCGGGATCAACGTGGCGGCGACGGGAATATTGTCGACAATCGAACTGGCGACGGCTGAAAATATGCCAAGCAGGGGGACCAGCAACGACAGCTCGTTGTCGGACAACGCGATCACTTGCTCGGCGACCCAACCGAGGGCACCGGTTTGTTTGACACATCCGATGATGACAAACAGTCCCATAAAGAACAGGATCACAGTCCAGTTGACTTTGTGAATCGCATCCTCGACTCCCTTGCCGGCAAACAGCAGCGCGGCGGTCGCGCCGACCATGGCGACAAAATCCATCCCCACGCCCAATTGCTGTGCGAGTGCAAAACCGACGACGGTCAAAATCAAAATGGTCGCGCTTCGCAATAAAATTTTGCGATCCTCGACCAATGCCCACGGATCAAACGTGTCGATTTGATCTTGCAATGCCGCCTTTTGTTCGGCGGATTGTTTCCAAGGCAATTCGTTGCGGAAAAAGAACCGCAAAAATGCGATGGCGATGAACAGGCTGATGACTGCGTAGGGCAGCGAGACTTTCAGAAACTGCATGTACGGAATCCCCGCTGCGGTCCCGATCATGATGTTGGGCAATCCGCTTGCGAACGTGGCGATCGCGCCGCTGTTGGCACAAATGGCGACACTCAGCAGTAACGGAGCGGGTTTGTAGTCGAGTGATCGGCAAATCACGAGCACCAACGAGCTGAGGATCAACATCGCCGGGACGATGGTCAGCACCGAGACGAACAGGAACGTCACCAAGCACAGCGTCAGGTACAACTTGCTCGCTTGGCCGCCCGTTAAACGCACGATCCACATACTCAGAAAGTGAAACAATCCACTTTTGCCGACGACGTCGACAAGGATTCCCGTGCCAATGATCACGCCAAAGATATTCAGATCTTCTTTTAGAAAGTCATAGATCTTGGGATAGGGAAACAGATCCAACGCGATGCCAAGCACCACCAGCACGGCGGCCCCGCAAAGCGCCGCGACGGTTTTGTGAAACCGTTCAATTGCGACGCCGACGTAGGTCGCCATCATCACCGCCGCGAATAACAACATGATTCCAGCCGATGCGGGTTCGATCGGCGTTTCTTCCACAGCTGAAGCGAGCAAGTCCATCGGATAGTTCATCAATGCGGAGCAGGCAGATAGGATATGACGAGCCCCCACAACCTATCACGTCTTGGGTGATCGTCCACCACCGAGTTGCCCTTGTTTTTTTAGCTCTCGCACGATCAGGTCGGCGTTGCGGCGATTGCTTTTCCAATAAACGTCAAAAATGTCTCCAGCCACCGGAATCGCACCGCCCAACATATCCAGCAGTGCATTGAACAACATTTTCCAAAACACTCGCTTGCGAACGCCCAGTCGGAACGCGTGCCAAAACAGATAACCATGGCTGGCCGCGGTCGCTGCATCGCCAATCCCCGGAATCAAGCCGATCAGACTGTCCAAACCAAACCGAATATTGGTTCCCGGAATGTGGAAGCGATCGTCGAGCATCGAGGCGAAACGATGCAGTTTTTCCAGGTCGGGATTTTGAGATCGATCGTTAGGGTCGACGTTTGGCATCGAAGATGGCTGTTGAAAAAGGAGGGGGGAAATAGGCTTACGAGCGGTAGTAATCAATCCACTGGATCTCGATCTCGGTTTCAGCGGAGAGTAATTCGCCGGGGATCTCCACTCGCATCGCGTCTTTCGTAAGCGAAACCCGGATCTTGGCTTTTTGGGACGGTAAGTTCTGGAATTTCGCACCCTCGTCGGTCAGAATGAATTGATCCATCGCACCGCTGGTTCGCCGAGACCCTTGAATCAGGATGGATTTACCTCGTAGCGT
>NZ_JBFHFD010000418.1:0-7651 GCF_041583735.1 Novipirellula sp. | reverse complement strand
GCCACGTATCAAGAGCCACATCGACGTTTACGGTGCGGACAACGATCAACGCTTGACCGGTCTTCACGAAACTCAATCGATCGACAAGTTCAGCTACGGTGTTTCCGACCGTGGTGCATCGATTCGTATTCCAATCGTGACCGTCCAAAAGGGCTGGAAGGGCTATCTCGAAGATCGTCGTCCAGCATCCAACGCTGACCCGTACATGGTTGCTAGTGCAATCATCACGACGGTCAAGAGCGCCAAGTTGCCCGTCGGCGCGTAAGCACGCCCGAGTCGGTTTGAAAGAAACGAAAGCCCGCCCGCATTGATTTGCAGGCGGGCTTTTTTCGTTTGCAAAGTCGCCCTTTTTCAGAGTCGCTCCGCTAGAAATTAGTCGTCGTTTGCCGCTCTGATTTCGGCGCCGTCAATCCGTCTGCATTGGTGTTTCGATTCCGCTAAGATGATTTGCAATCGGACTCCTCTCTCTTTGGATGCGAACAGATCTATGTCACGACTTTCGGATGACCAAATCATCGAATCGATTCGGCTTTATCGCGAAGCGATTCAGGAAACGAAGGCTTTGTATGTCGAAAGCGGCCAACGGGTTCGTGGTTCCTATGCATGGCTCGATGGCGAAGATGCGGACGCGGCGGCGATCGCCCAGCAGATGGATGATCTGCACCAAGGGTTGCTGATGAAAGTGTTTGCCGCCGTGGTCCCCACGACCGACAGTCGCACGATCGAGCAGCGTCAGCTCGGCCGTGTTTTGCTCGAACATCTGTGGGGCAAGTCCGTGATGGGGCATCAATTGCACGAGGCGGTCGATTGGCTGATTTCCGCTGCGGCGGACTTCCAATGGCAGGATCTCGTTCGTCCCTTCGCCGAGCTGGCACCCTTGCGAGATCGCTGGGGTGAGCTCGAGACACTCGTGATGCGAATGGCAAATTTGCTGGTTTCGGTCGACGGAGAAACGAGCGAATCGGATAACGCAAACCTTGCGACAATGCGTGCGCAGATGAAAGAGGTTGTCGGCGAATACGAGCCTGAAGAGCGGAACAGTCAAGCGGATACCGACGCCGCTCGCGATGCTCTGGTGTGGCTTCGTGAAGAAGCGGCAAGATTGCGCGGCGGTGCGAGTGTCACCGCAGCGGAGAAGCCGACGCCCACGGCGGGGCCGGGCGGTACGTCACCCACGTCGCCTCCCCTATCGGACGTTAAGCCAGCCTCGAAATCGGCGGAACCGGTCGATGAGCGAACTCCCGAGCAACGTTTGGCCGAAGCTCGAGCCAAGCTCGACCAACTGATCGGGCTTGATGCGATCAAGGACCAGATCCAAACGCTGACGAACTTTCTAAAGATGGAATCGCAGCGTGAGAAAGAAGGGCTGCCGATGACGCGGCCCAGCTTGCACATGGCGTTTGTTGGCAATCCAGGAACCGGTAAGACAACGGTGGCGAGGATCATCGCCGATATCTACGGGGCGCTGGGAATCTTGGAAAAAGGGCACCTCGTGGAAACCGATCGCAGCGGATTGGTCGCCGAATACGCGGGGCAAACCGGGCCGAAAACGAATGCGAAAATCGACGAGGCACTAGATGGCGTGCTGTTTATCGACGAAGCCTACACGTTGATTGACGAAGACGGACAAGACCAATATGGCCGCGAAGCAGTGCAGACACTGCTAAAGCGAATGGAGGATCAGCGGGATCGCTTGGTTGTGATCCTGGCGGGATATCCCGTCGAAATGCGAAAGATGATTCGCAGCAACCCAGGCTTGAGTTCACGCGTCGGGACGACGATGCACTTTGATGATTATCCACCCGAAGCATTGTGCCGGATCTTTGAGCTGATCGCGAGAAAGTCAAAATACGCTCTGCCAACCGAATCGCGGAGACGACTGCTTCGCGGGTTCACGTATTTGTACATCGCTCGGGATCGTCACTTTGGAAACGGACGCACGTCGCGTAACAGTTTCGAGCGAAGCGTCCGCCGCTTGGCAAATCGTTTGGCGACTTTGACCGAAGTGGATCGTAAGTTGCTGACAACGCTCGAGCCCGAAGACATCGAGGTTGCCGATTTAACACAAGGGCATCTTGCTGCGTTGGTTGCCGAGCCAGGCAATGTGCGGGTGCACTGCAAGCACTGTGACCAAGCGGTCGTGATTGACGACAAGCAGCTTGCGACGGAGATCAAATGCGAAGCGTGCAAGGAAATGTACGAAGCCGATTGGGGCGAGCCCGTTCTTGAGTTGCCCAAACCTGCCGGCGACACATCCAGCGACGGCGACGGTGACGGTGCCAAAGACGTGATCGTAAAGTAGCGAGGCGTCGCGAGCGGCTGTGTCATTGGTCGTGAAGGGATGTAGGGCCGGTTCCCACCGGCTATTTGCAAACCGGCCCTACGGCATCTCGAAAAAATGCACTAAAAAAGGCGAGGTTGCCAGCTTGTTTGCTGACGAACCTCGCCTTTGAATCTTCAGGTTGACGCTTGGCGTCTATCGTTGGACGCGAGCGTTGCCTTTCCAGATGCTCCAGACTTGGTCTTCATCGGCAGGTTGTCCGTAGTCGGTGTTCAGCGTTGCCGTTAGGGCGCCAGTGGCCCAGCCGAACTGCGAGCTCTTGTCTGCGTCCCAGCCTTTGAGCACGCCGTAAAGCAGCCCGCCGACGAAACCATCGCCGCCACCGATGCGGTCGAAGACGCCGATTTGGCGGGGCTCGATGACGCTAAATTCTTTGCCGTGCGAAACGATTGCGCCCCACATGTGCGAGTTGGCGCTCTCGACTTCACGAAGCGTCGTGGCGAACAGGGATGTATCGGGGTATTCCTGCTTGACGCGGTTGATCATGCCTTTGAAACCTTCGATTTTGGCGGCGATGCCCTTGCCGCCGGCCTCAGGGCCTTCGACGCCCAAGCACAACTGAAAATCTTCTTCGTTGCCGATCAGGATGTCCGACAGGCTGGCGATTTCTTTGAACTGCTTCGATAGCAGTTCCTCGCGGCCTTTCCAGAACGACGCGCGATGGTTGAGGTCGAAGGAGATGCGAGCGTCATTCTTTTTGGCGACGCGAGCGATCTCTAGACAGAACTCGCTGGTCTCTTCGGACAATGCCGCGATCAGCCCTGACATGTGAACGATCTTGGCACCCTCGTCGCCGAAGATTCGCTGCAAGTCGAAATCTTTTACGTTTAGCTTGCGTCCGACTTCGCCGGCTCGGTCGTTTTGAACTCGCGGTCCACGCGAGCCCCATCCGCTATCGGCCATGTTGATTTGGTGCCGCACGCCCCACGGCGTGTCTTGAGTGAACTCGGGGCCTTCGTAATCCATGTGGCGACGAGCCAAGTCGTCTTTAATGAACCGCGCGATGGGGCTGTCTTTGACGAATGCCGTCAAAATTTTGACGGGCATCCCGAGGAACGACGCGATGCTGCCGACGTTCGACTCCGCGCTAGTGCCCTGCATCTTGAAGGTGTCGCTGCAGTGAAACGGCTGGTGGTCAGCCGGCGTCAGCCGAACTCCCATGCTGGTGGGGATGACGAGAGAGTATTTGGCGTCGTTTCGAAGCTCAATCATTTGGGCGGCTCGTTGAGGGGGATGGGAAAGGAACCGGCATGGATGCCGACCACGTTCCTTGCGAACGCGGTTGCTAGGTGTGTGCTGGGATATGCGAACGGTTCGCTAAATGGTGACGGAGGCAAATCCACCATCAATGGCAATGTTTTGTCCGGTGACGAACGACGATGCCTTGCGGCTGGCAAGCCAAACGACTGCACCCGCCAATTCTTCGGCGCTACCAAAGCGCGCCATTGGTGTGTGGCCAATGATTTGACCGCCGCGTTCGGTGTAGCTGCCGTCTTCATTGAACAGCAGTTTGCGGTTCTGTTCCGCTGGAAAGAATCCGGGGCTGATCGCGTTAACACGCACGCCAGTGGTTGCCCATTCGCGAGCCAACCACAGGGTCAAGTTAATGACCGCTGCTTTGGCTGCGGAGTACGCGACGACTCGCGAAAGTGGGATCATGCCTGACATCGAGGCGATATTGATGATGCTGCCGACTTTCGCCTCGATCATGTCTGGAGCGAACACTTGGCACGGCAGCAGCGAGCCGCCGACGAGGTTCAAGTCGAACACGTCACGCCACGCTTCCTGAGGCAATTTGCAGAAATCGCCACCGGGTGGGATCGTGGCATCGGGACGGTTTCCGCCTGCCGCATTGACCAGCACCGAAGTCGGCGAGCCGGCCCACGCTTTGATCGCGTCGCGAGTCGTAGCAAGAGCGTTGGGGTCGAGGCTGTCCGCGGCAAAGAACTTTGCTTCGCCTCCGCCGTCAATGATCTTTTGAGCCCGGGCGTTACCGCGTTCGGGGTTCCGCCCCAATACAGCCACCTTGGCTCCATAAGCCCCGAGTGCCTCGGCCATCATGCCGCCAAGTTCGCCCGTGCCGCCAATCACTGCGGCCACATCATCGTCAAGTTTGAATATGTCTTTGTTCATGGTGAGATACTTTAATTGCTCGGTCGGTGTCAGAATAGGTGAGAGGGGGTTTTAAGATTTTGTCATCGGTATCGGTATGGGGACCATCGTTATGGGGAGGGAGGCGACGTGAGGAAAGGTGCTTTGGCGGCGTGCAAATCGACATGCAGTTTGGTGTTGGAACCGGTTTTGCTTTTTATCCACCGATCGAGTACATCGCCCGCGGCGGCGGCGAGAATCCATCGCCATCGATTCCATGGCTCGGTTTCTTTTGCCACACACAATCGCGTACGACTTGGATCAGTTGATCGTCGCTGGCACCACCGCGAAGCAAGTCGCGAATTGGCGATTCGTCACTTGCGAACAAGCAATTTCGGATCGATCCATCGGCGGTGATTCGCAGTCGGTTGCAGGCTTGGCAAAACGGCTGCGACACCGAGCGAATGATCCCGATCTCGGCGCCCGCGAATTTTCCACCCTCGGGCAAGCGAAATCGTTCCGCTGGCTGGGATGGCGTCTCACGTGGTTGCGCGATCAAGGTTCCAAAATGCTGTTCGATCAGCCCTAACAAGCGGTCGCCGTTTAGCACCGAGTCTCGTTGCCATGCTCGATCAAAATCGAGTGGCATGAACTCGATGAAGCGAATCACGACTCCTTTGGTGGCAGCAAACTCGATCAGCGAGACGAATTCGCGTTCGGTGATTCCCTGGATCGCAATCGCGTTTAGTTTGATCGACTCGAAACCGCATTGAATTGCCGCCTCGATTCCCGCGATCGTTTCGTCGAGCGAATCGCGGCGGGCCAGCTTTTTGAATTGCTCGCGATCAAGCGTATCGATGCTGATGTTCAGCCGTTTCAGTCCAGCGGCTTTTAATTTTTCGGCTTGTGCGGGCAGCAAAATCCCGTTGGTTGTCAGCGACAAATCGGTCAGCCCAGGAATCCCGCTGAGCATGGCAACAAAACGGTCCAATTCACGGCGGACCAGCGGTTCGCCACCAGTCAATCGAACATCATTGATGCCGCATCGGGTGACCAAAAGTTCAGTGAGTCGGTGCAGTTCTTCAAAGGTCAGCAGGTGATCGCGAGGCATAAACGTCGCGTCGAGTTCTGGCATGCAATAAGAGCAGCGTAGATTGCAGCGATCTGTAACGCTCAGTCGGGCGCTGGTGTGAACTCGGCCCAGCGAATCGGACAACGGTCGATCAGGCAGTCGCGATTCGGCTGGGGTCGAGTCTTGATTCATTACTTTGCCGGATGCCCGCGTGAATGACCGGAGAACGGCCCGATTTACAGCAGGCAGTGTATTCTTACGAGTGACAGCGGGGTTATCGGAATGTTCGTCACTCACTAATCTACACCACTTGGTGGTTCCTTGATTCCCGGCTTGTTTGGGAAAAATACCGGATTCCTCGATTGTTGCAGCACCGAAGTGAAAGACGATTCAACCTTTGCATGCCCTCACTGCGGCGCCGAGTTACCCGATCGAGCGAAGTTCTGTCGACATTGCGGCAGCAGTGATGAGGATGGGTGGAAGACAGAATCGGATGAAATCGATGCCGATGATGACTTTGACTACGACGAGTATGTTCGCGAAGAGTTTTCTGAAAATACCGTCGTCAGTTCGAAATTGAAAGCGTGGCAGATCGTGGTCATTCTGTTGATTTTGGCTTCGATGAGTTTATGGGTGCTCGGATGATTCAGGCCGATCAGGATGTGGACCCCAGTGGGATGCGAGTCGTGCAGTCGTTGTTGGACGATCGCATTTGTGCGTCAGCGGTGTATCGCCACAGCACGCCATCGACCAATTCCGATGCACTGAGCGAGTTGACGCAAGACAAAGTGTTACAGGATAGTTTGCCGCGACTGTACATTGCCGATCGTCAAACTGCGGGGCGAGGTCGACAAGGAAATTCGTGGCTTAGCAGTGACGATGCGTTGACGTTTTCGCTCACCGTTGCATTCGACTTGCTCGCCGCCGATCGACGGGGCCTGCTGTCGTTAGCCGCTGGATTGGCGACGGCGCGTGCGATCGAATTCTTGTTCGCGCCGGTGCGAGCGTACTTGAAGTGGCCCAACGATGTTTATCTCGCCGGCGGCAAAGTCGCGGGGGTATTGATTGAGACCAACCAAGCGACGCCCGACCGCGTTGTGATCGGAATTGGGGTGAATATCAACGAGCAACCGAAGATCGATACTCTTGGTGCCGCATCGCCGCAGTCTTTGTTTTCGGCCACCGGGCGTATGGCGACGCGGTTTGAGTTGTTCGATCCAATCGTCCGAGAATTAGTCGAGATCGTTGCGTCGATTGAAGAATCACCCAATGAGATTTTGGCCGAATTCCGGTCGCGATGTTATTTGACAAACAAAGGGATCACATTTCGTGATCGCGGCTTCGACAGCGAAGGCACCGTTGAGGGCATCGCGGATGACGGTGCGTTACTAGTCAGGACACTCGAGGGGCTCCGTCGCTGTGACAGCGGCGAGGTCCGCCTCGTTCGACTTCGCTAGTCTTTCGAAAGGCAAGCTCAAGCTGTTCCGCACCCGCGTCACCCTTCTTTCTTACCCAGGGACACAACGTGTTTCGCTCAGCATATTTCGCGCACGTCGTGGGCGAGGCAACAAGTCCTGGGACCGCTCCTTACGGGGACCGCTCCTTACGGGGACAGAGCTTAATTCCAGGGGGGCAACGATCCGACTGCACTCCTTCCCGAGGGACAGAGCCCAATTGTTGGGGGTTGACTTTTGATCAGTTCACGCGAAGGATTGATTGATAAGCTCATCAGTTCCTTCTGCCTGCAAACTCCTTCTGTCTGAACAAGGTGTGATGATGGCTCGTTTAACGCGATCGGAAGTTTTTGATCCCGACGAAATTGCAATCGCACACACCTGTAGTCGGACGGTCCGCCGGTGTTTCTTGATGGGCAATGATCCCTTTACCGGCAAAAACTTTGACCATCGCAAAGTTTGGATCGAGCAACACTTGATACAGTTCGCCCAGGCGTTTGGAGTTGATCTTCTTGGGTTCGCTTTGCTATCAAATCACATTCACTTGATTCTCCGTACACGGCCAGACGTCGTTGCCACCTGGAGCGACAATGAGGTCGCGCGGCGGTGGATGATGATTTGTCCGCATCGCCGAAGTTCTGATGGCTTGCCGCTTCCGCCAACCGAAGCGGAGATCCGCTCGATCGCGGGATG
>NZ_JBFHFD010000417.1:0-7659 GCF_041583735.1 Novipirellula sp. | reverse complement strand
GATGAACAACAAGGGCCTGCCCAATTTATCATTGGCCGTGTCTCGCAAACCGACAGCAGCGTGGTGGCCGGCAAACCTGTTCCATTGGACAAAATCGTCAAAGCGTTTGAAAAAATGCGTGAGGAACGCGAAGGTGGCGGTGGCGACGACCGCAGCCGCGATCGCGGCGGCAGCGATCGCCGTCGCGACAGCAGCGAAGAAGCTTGGACCGCGGAATTGTTGGTCCCCGGTTTCGGCGTCGAAATCGACCCCGTGCCGCTGCCCGGTTTTGGTGCCGCTTCCGAATTGATGTCGGTGGCGATTAGTGCCAAGGACAAACAGGAAGCCGCAGAGCGAATGCGAGAGTTTGATCGTGATCGCGATGGTTTCTTGACCAAAGAAGAATTGGCGCGAGGACGTTTCGGCGGCAATCCTCTGGATTTTGATCGTAACCGTGATGGCCGACTCTCGGCGGACGAATTGGCGGTTCGCTACGCCCGTCGACGCGAAGTCAACGAGGTAAACGAGGCCGAGCGGAAACGCGAAGAAAGCCGCCGGCGTGATCAAGACCGCAAGAAAACGGTCGAAGAGGTTGATCCCTATAACGGGCGTCAATCGTATCGCGTCACCTCCACTCGCGCGTTGCCCGAAGGCACGCCTGGATTCTTTTCCGATAAAGACGCCAATGGGGATGGGCAAGTGGAAATGGCCGAATTCGCCAGTGAATGGTCCGATGCTACGGTCGCTGAATTCTTCCGATCCGATCTCAATCGCGATGGCATCATCACGGTCGACGAGGCCCGGCAAGCGGTGGAATTGGGCAGCCAAATGACGACCGAAACCGCGTCGGCAAGTGCCACTAGCTCGTCCACAGCATCCACCTCGGCCTCGTCGGCGAGCAGTTCAGGGGCGAAGCCGGATGAGAAACTAATCAAGTACGCCGAGCGAATTATCTCTCGTTACGACAAGAACAAGGACCAAGAGTTAACCGCGTCGGAATGGTCGACGATGTTGATGAGTCCTGCTGCGGCGGACGGGAATCGCGACGGTCGCGTGACGATCATCGAGTACGCGTCGTGGATGCAGTCTCGTTCCAAATAACAACGGCGATCTTTTCAACGACAATCGTGTCAATCACGATCTTCTCAATCACGACCGTGTCATGGGTGGTCATTTTAAAGCAAATGAATCGTCACCGAAAAGGATTCGAAGGGGGGCGTGATACGCGCCTTTTCAAAGGCATCTTCCGCTCCCATTTCACTTCGATCTAACGTCCCCGAAAATCCAATACGCTCGTTCAATTGGGGATCGAACCCACCGTTTGCATTTTCGTCCGCGAACGCGACGATGGCAAATTCAGGCCCCAGATTAATCAGCGGTAACTGCAAGACCGCAGTTCCTTCACGCAGCGTGGCTTTGTCCAACCAACGCGGACTTGTTTGGTTTGCAAACGCGTCCGCCGAATCGTAGACAGCCACCATGACGTCACCGTTGTCTTGATCGGATCCCACCACGGTCACCGACAAAAAATCGGTCATCAGCGAACGGTTTTGCAGGTCGGGGGACGCTTCTCTCGATTTTGCTTCGCCGATCAACGACGCTTGCGGAAACCGTGGTGCGACGAAACGTGATTGTCGGTACAGCAAGATTGCGGAACCCAACACGATTAATCCTCCCAAAAACATCATTAGCACATTGCCGTGATTCTGAGCCCATACACTCGCTGGCTCTCGATCGGTGAGCGTGTCGGTAAAGTTCGCGTCGTCTTGGTTCTGCATTTTTTTCAGCTACGATTTTTTCAGCTACGTGGGGGATGAAGAGAGTTTGCGGGTCGAGTGATCACAGGCGGAGAGATTCGCTCTGCTCGATCCGCAATACCATTCTATCGTGATTTTGTATTCAGGGGCAGCATTGAAATGGTTGCCCCAACCACGCAACGACAAGGTTGGATCGACGCATATGATTGTTTTCAGCCCGTCAACGTATTAGGCTGTGCACTCACCGTTTACGTCCTTTTTTGCGATAGAGATTCAATATGGAAACTTGGCCCATTGGTGTGTTCGCTTCCGTCGATGCGGGACTCGGAGTCGGTTGGAATGTGATTTCGGAATTGAAAGTTCCCACAATTCAATTGCATGCCCCCCATCGTGAAAATCGGACCGCGCAAACGGCCGAGTCACTCAAGACGCAGTTGGCCGAACTCGGCGTTCGCTGCACCGCCGTGTTCGGTGGCTTTGATGGAGAAAGTTACGCCGACATCCCTACCGTCGTCAAAACCATCGGCTTGGTGCCCGCAGAAACACGGCAAAGTCGCTTGGAAGAGATGTTTGAAATCTCGGACTTTGCCAAACATCTTGGTTGTGACACCGTGGCGCTGCATCTCGGTTTTGTGCCCGAGGATCCCCGTGACGAAGGGTATGCCGAAATCGTCGAGGTCACACGAAAACTATGCGATTATTGCAGCGAGAATCAACAATATTTGCACTTGGAAACAGGCCAAGAAACCGCCGAAGGGTTGCTGGAGTTTATCCAACAAGTCAAACGCGAAAACCTGAAGATTAATTTCGATCCCGCCAACATGATCCTCTACGGCAGCGGTGAGCCGATCGATGCACTGAAGAAGGTGGCCAAGCATGTTCGCAGTATCCACTGCAAAGATGCAACCTGGAGCGACAAGCCGGGTGAGACTTGGGGTGCCGAAGTCCCACTGGGCGATGGTGCGGTCGACTTTCGAAAATACCTGCAAACGCTTAAAGAGATTGGCTACACCGGGCCGCTGACCATCGAACGCGAGATCCCCCAAGATCCTGAGCGTCAGAAACAAGAGATCAGCCATGCAATCGGGCTGCTGAATAAGCTGAAATCCGAACTGCTCGCCTAACCCTCCGATTCGCCTGCCTTGCCTCGCTCGCCTTTCCTCACCCACCTTCCCTCGCCGCTTTCGAGTCCTTTCATGCTGAATTGGATGTCTACCCCTTTTCGGGGATTCACGCTGTCACTGTGCTTCAGTGTGTTGGCGACCACGGTCGCGGTGGGCGAGCCGGTGGATCCGAGTCGATTTGAAAAGTCGACGATCGCAAGCAATCTCGTTCAACCGATGGAACTGGACATCGCACCCGATGGGCGGATCTTTCTGATCGAATTGGCCGGCGTGCTGAAACGGATTGATCCGAAGTCGGGTGATGTGGACGTCGTTGGGAAATTGGAAGTCACGACGGCTCAAGAAAACGGGTTGATTGGCTTGGCACTCGATCCCAAGTTTGCTGAAAACAATTGGGTTTATCTGCAGTACTCGCCACCCGATTTTCCTGGCCAACGGATTAGTCGGTTTACGATCGTGGACGATCAACTTGATCTGCAAAGCGAGAAACGGCTATTCTCGTACGAAGAACAACGGCGAGAATGTTGTCATCATGCGGGATCCTTGGAGTTTGGTCCCGATGGAAATCTGTATATCGGAACTGGTGACAACACCAATCCGTTTAACGATTCGCAAGGCTACGCGCCGCTGGACGAACGAGCCGATCGCGAACCTTGGGATGCGCAGCGGACGGCGGGCAATACGAAAAGCTATAACGGCAAAGTGCTGCGGATTCACCCCGAGACCGATGGCACTTACACGATCCCCGATGGCAATTTGTTTCCCAAAGATGGCTCGATCGGGCATCCCGAAATCTATGTTATGGGATGCCGTAATCCATGGCGGATCAGCATCGATCCACAAACGGGGTATCTGTATTGGGGCGACGTGGGACCGGATGCCGGTCAGGACGGAGATCGGGGGCCACGCGGGTACGACGAAGTCAATCAGGCGCGTGTGGCGGGCAACTTTGGTTGGCCCTATTTTATCGGCAACAACCAAGCCTATTCGATCGTCGATTTTGTCACCGGGACGGTGGGAGCGTCGCAAGATCCGGCAGATCCGATCAACGATTCGGTGAACAATACCGGGGCAAAAAAATTGCCACCTGCGAATCCCGCAATGATTTATTATCCCGCCGCCACTTCGGAAATCTTTCCCGAAGTGGGCAGCGGCGGCCGAACCGCATGTGCTGGCCCCGTCTACTATTTCGACGAATCAAATCCATCGACCACCAAGTTTCCGGCGGCATACGACCGCACGTTATTTGCATACGAGTGGTCTCGCCACTGGATTATCGCGGTCCACTTGGATCAAGATTCCAATGTTCAGCAGCTGGAACGGTTTATGCCCGATACGACGTTCGTACGACCGATTGATCTTCAGTTTGACGCCTCAGGGGCGTTGTATGTGATCGAATACGGCGAGACGTGGGGCGTCAATCCCGATGCTCGCTTGGTGCGAATTGATTATGTCCGTGGCAATCGTGCTCCGGTCGCTGCGGCCAGCGTTCAAAACAGCGTCGGTCGTGAACCGCTTGAAACTCATTTTTCCGCCGAAGGTTCTTTTGACAAAGATGGCGATCCGCTGAGTTACCGATGGACTGCGACTCGCAGCAGTGCGTCGGAATCCAATGTAGGGCAATCGGACCAACGCGAATTGATTGGCACACAAGCACGCTTCACTCATCGCTTTGCCGATGCGGGGGTCTATACGATTGAGTTAGAGGTGCGTGACTCAGCGGACGCCGCCCGTGTGACGTCGCTTCCGGTGATCGTGGGGAATTCGCGGCCTGAAGTCGAATTTCTTCGCCCGCACGACGGGGATTTCTTTACACCGGGGCAACCGGTTGGTTTTAGTTTGGTCGTTCGCGATCACGAAGATGGAACGAGTGACTTTGACGAAGCCGAAGAACGATCGATCGATCCGATCGATTCGGCGGCCGCCACGCGGTTGTTCGTCGAAGCGGTACCGGTAGTTTCCGGTGAGGACGCGGCTGCCGAAAATGTGCCCGCCGGCTTGGCGTTGATTCGCAAAAGTGATTGCTTGAATTGTCACGCGGCAAACCGGTTGCTGGTTGGCCCCGCCTTTGTCGAGATTGCCAAAAAATACAAAGACCAACCTCATCAATTAGAACTTTCTATCAAACGCGTGATTGAAGGTTCCACGGGAGTTTGGGGCAAAGTCGCCATGTTGCCCCATTCGCAACATACCCCGAGCGAAGTCCAGCAAATGGTGGAGTACGTTTTTTCGGTCAGCCCAGACTCGGCAAATCCTTCTGCCCAAGGGTTTAACAACTCGTTGATCCCCGCTGGAAACACGGGCCAGATTCGTTTAGAGGCAACCTATACCGATCGAGGGCGTGACGACATTCCCAAACTTTCCGCCACCGGCGTGGTCACGCTTCGCAGCCGTCAATTGCAAGCCGAGTCGGCGGCCGAAATCAAAGGCGCAAGACCGCTGGGGTCAAGTAAAGCCGAAGGGGGTAAATTTGTCGGAGCGATCGAGCACGACGGCTTCCTTCGATTCGACAACGTTCCACTGGATCAAGTCGGTTCGATCACGGTGCGTGTGGCCAGCGCGGGCGCCGGGGGGGATATTGAAATTCGTCGCGGCAGTGTTACTGGTGATCTGCTCGGCGGCACTCCGGTCGAGGTCAACGGCGACTGGGAAGCGTTCTATGAGAAAACGATTGCGTTGACCGAGTCCGATGCACGCGACGTACTCTATGTTGTCTTTAAGAACGCCGAGAAACGTGGCGGACTGATGAACCTCGATTCGCTCCGCTTCGAACCAAGGCGATAGTGCATCGGTTGCGTTTCGCACGTCATGGTCGAGGTTGCTGGATCTTTGGGGGGGCGTGGTTGTTTTCAGGATCCGCGGACTTTCGCTGCTATCGCTCTCCCCCCATTCCTTGTTCTCTCGGACAGCTCGCAGAATTTCGATTACGCTAGAGGCTTCTGAATTCAGATCGCTCGAGGCTCTCATTGGACGTCGTGCGATGCCGACGCCGTGCAAAAATTAGCCTCTATGAATCCGCTCAATCTGTTTCGACGCTCGACACGTCCATCGACCGCACCGCAGGCTCACATGACGTGGGCTTCACGAAGCATTTCGAACACGGTCACGCGGACGGGCGTGTTCTTGAAAAAACAGCTTTGGATTTGGCCAATCATCGCGGTTCTTATCCTGTCGGTGATTGGATTCGGTGTCCGCCACGCGATCGAAACCACGATCAAGGCCAACGTCAGCTCGGGGCTTCAGTCGTTGGTGACGCTGGAAACCGAAATGCTGAAAAAATGGTTCGCGGTTCAAGAGTCCACCGCCGAATCGTTGGCCAATGACGCTCAGGTCCGTCAAACCGTTTATCAGATACTGCAGCCAAAAACGCCCGCTTCGGTCGCAGGGGCGTCGCCGGATGTCAGCAATGCATTGGATGTTCACACGCAACTTGCCAAAGAATTGGCTGCCGCAATGGCCGCTCACGACTATGTGGGGTTCATCGTGGCGGATAAAGCGAAACGCATCGTCTCGTCATCGCACGCGGCGTTGGTCGGCGAGCAGGACATCCCCGAGTACGAAACCTTTTTAGACCACGCCCTCGGTGGAGACCCGATCGTATCCCCCCCTTTTCCTAGCGTGGTGATGCTTAAAAGTAGCGACGGACGCAATCGTATGGGCGTTCCCACGATGTATGTCTGCGCCCCGATCCGCGACGCATCGTTCCAGATCATCGGCGTGTTGGGACTGCAGATTCGGCCCGAACGCGAATTCACGCAAATATTACAACTCGGTCAAGTCGGATCGTCCGGCGAGACCTACGCCTTCAATTCCGAAGGGCTGATGATCTCGAACAGCCGGTTTGACGAAGAGTTGATTTTGCTCGGCTTGTTACCTGATCGCGAGCAATCGCAATCGATGCTCGAACTGAGGGTGCGTGATCCCGGTGTCGATATGACACGCGGAGACCGACCGGAGGTGCGGCGCTCGCAATTGCCGCTGACCAAGAATGCAGCGGAGGCACTTGCGGGTAACTCTGGCATCGATGTCGATGGTTACCGTGACTATCGTGGCGTCGCTGTCATCGGCGCTTGGACTTGGCTGCCGAAATACGGAATCGGGGTGACGACCGAGGTCGAAGCGGCGCAGGCGTTCCGTCCCTTGGTGATTTTGCAGCGGACATTTTTGCTGATTTACCTGCTGTTGATCCTGAGCGCGATCGCCATCTTTGTGTTTATGGTTGTGGTCGCTCGTTTGCAACGACAAGCTCGCGCGGCCGTCATCGAAGCTCAGCAACTGGGGCAATACACGCTCGAAGGCAAACTTGGCGAAGGAGGCATGGGAGTCGTTTATAAAGGTCGACATTCAATGATGCGACGGCCCACGGCAATCAAGTTGTTGCATGCCGATCGTATCGATGAAAACTCAATCAAACACTTTGAACGCGAAGTCCAGATCACGTGCCAGTTGAACCATTTCAACACGATCGCGATCTACGACTACGGTCGCACTCCCGAAGGTGTGTTTTATTACGCGATGGAATACCTCGACGGTATTGATTTGCAAGAACTTGTTCGCAAGTACGGGCCGCAGCCCGAACCACGCGTGATCCATATCCTGCTGCAAATTTGCAATTCACTCTACGAGGCACATTCCAAAGGCTTGGTACATCGGGATATTAAACCCGCCAACGTGATGCTGAACCGACGCGGTTGCGAGCCCGATGTGGTCAAAGTGCTCGATTTTGGTCTGGTCAAAGCGATGGAACCGCAAACGCCGGGTGCGATGCTCGGCGGCGGTACGCTTACCGGAACGCCGCT
>NZ_JBFHFD010000416.1:0-7659 GCF_041583735.1 Novipirellula sp. | reverse complement strand
GACTACGCTCCGCGAACCGAAGTAGCGAGTCCAATTCAAGGTCCAATCCAAATCAAGACCACCGACGAAAATGCCAAGACTGCTGGATTGTCCGTCGACGGAACGCTTTCGCATTTCGCTGTCGGGAGTTTTGGTGTCGACCAGACCGACAAGACCGTTGAATCGCTTCAATACGATCGCGTCTCGGCGGTGCAAACGGTGACCGCATCAGGCACGATCAATCGAGGACGCGGCGTCTATTTCAAATTGAGATGGACCGAACAGCAAGTGCTTGAGGGCGAAAAAACATTTCGTTTGACCATCAGTGTCCCCGACGAATGGCGTGGCGGCTTGATCGACGTTTCCGTAATCGCACAAAGCGAAAAGAAATCGTTTGGGGGTTGGGACAAAGAAGTGGTCACGCTCGGTAACGCCCATTTCGTCGTCGCTGCCTACCACGATGGCGATCAAACCGCTTTCCAAGCCGCCAAGAGTCTCTCGAGCGCCGAGGACGCGCTGCGGCGCGCTGCAATTTTGCATTTGCAAAAGCGAAACACTTCGTTGCCATCGCTGGTGCGAAGCGTCACTCAAATTTTCGATGCCAATAATCGCGACCGATCCACTCGCTGGGTCGAGCGTTTGCTACTCGATGCAACCAATCCTTATTCAGACAAAGAGATTCTAGAACTGCCGGTGCAAACACGGGTTGTTGCCATCGATTACTGCGAAGCCCGCGAGAAGTTTACTCGCTTGAGCCAACCTTCGCCCATCGAAACGAGGATGTCCGATGTAGCCGATGCGGGCGAGCCCGCAGGGCGGTATTCCGCCGCCAAGCCAGCGGTAAAGTAGGTTTGCGTTGTCGTCCACGCCGCTAGCGAGGGCGAAGTCCAAAGGAGACCGGGCGGCTTGCTTAGTTATTACTAAAGCCGATCGCGTGGAACGCATCACGCCCAAGCGGATTCTTTAAGAATTGACGATGGCATTCGGGACACAAATCGTAGCGTCCCTGCAGACTCGTTTCCGCATTGGACAGATCCATCTCGTCCTCTTCTGCGATGCCTTCAAGGATCTGATGCAACTCAGTCAAGTGATCAATGTCCTCATCAAAATCACCGAGTTGCGGATCGGGTGCGGCTTGAACCTCAAGCTGCACCGTGTATCGAATTTCGCAAGCGGTATCGATTTCCCGTTTACAACGATCACAGGTGTAATGAATCATCAATCAGTCATCCAACCGTGGGTTAATCTCGCCAACGCGCCGGGTACACAAACCCGATGCTGAAATTCAAACGAAAAGAAACGTGACGAGCTATCTTAATATTAGTGACGTGGGCGATGCGATCGCAAGGCAAATTGCCCTTACTTTTTTTAACAATCAAACCCGAGTCGGACAGATGCTTGACAAACGCCACCGCATCGAGTTAATGGCGTTACGATCACCATCGAAATGTGTCCGATCCCTTACCACCCGTTTCACGCTGCTGATTTTACTGCGCCTTGGGGGCGGAGTTGAACTCTCCTTCGGAAACAATTTCCGCATTGGCGGCAACCCGAATCTCCACGATCAAACTAGGTCGGATTTCACTCTCTAACGTTTCCCAATCGCGAGAATCGAGCACCTTCGTTTGATAGTGCTTGCTTTGAGCTGCGTCGATAAGTCGTGTGACTGCTTGTTTGTTGTGAACGATAAACAAGCATCGCCCGCCTCCGTTCAGATGCCGCTTGAAGTGATCCAGCAACGCATCCCGCCACGCATCATGATCTTCGATCCTGGAATTAGCCACCGCATCAGTTGAGACAACGGGGGGGACCGCAACCGAAAAATTGACAAGGATCAAATCAAATTTTTCTTTTTCTTGGACGCCTGATAGCACCTCTTCCCTGTGCCCCGTCGCTCGCACTTCCAAATTCGTCTCGCTATCCAAGGCGGCGGCGTTGTAGCGTGCATTGGCAACCGCAGCTGGATTCCAGTCGATCGCGACCACTCGGCTCGCTTCATTTTGAAGACACAAAATGGCGATCAATCCCGTGCCGGTCCCTACCTCTAACACGTTTCGATTTGCTGCGATGCTGTCGTCGATAATCAGCTTGCGAAGCGATTCCGTCTCATCCAGATCCAGCGGAACGGATTCAAATTGGACCAAGTCGCCATACAACAACGATTCCATCGGCCATGTTTGGACCACCCCATACGAATAATCCAAGTCGTCGCGGTAACCTCGCGAGCACCCACAAAACGAAACTGCGAGCCACGCGAAAAACACTGTTTTTAAGATCCGCATCGTCTCACCTCGCAAAGCCCCTCAAAAAGATCCGATTCGTGCACTATGGTATCACAGGGCGGCGAGGGTATCACGAGTATCCGGTTTTGACGACAAGTTCCGGCAAAGGACGCTATCGAGGACAATACGCATGGCGACCATCCTTTCGGACGCATCACAAGCGACGACGCGCTCGCTACGGGGTTTGATCTCGATCCCGAACATCCTATCGCTGGACGCCCCGTTGGTTGCAATCGGTTGGCAGTGGATGATGCTTTTCGCCTTTGCCAATCCCACCTTGGGAAATGAGCCAACGCAAGCGGCGCCGATGTTCACCGCGTCGACCGGCGTATTGTTCATGACCGTGTGGTTGATTTACACGGCCGATCGATTGTTGGATTGTCGGCGGATGGACTTCGACCGCAAAGCGTCACGGCGACATCAGTTTGCGAAACGTTGGTCCCCCATTATGTGGCCGCTGTGGGGCGTCGTGTTGATGCTTGGTGGCCTGCTTGCATTGACTCAATTGCATCGCGAACTCTTGTTCGCGGGCAGCATCTTGTTGATCTTGGTCACCCTCTACGTCGCAGCGGTCCATTATTTCCAGCACGGGCTTCCAAAAGAGTTCATTGTCGGATCACTGTTTGCCATCGGTGTCAGCCTGCCACTGATGACATCGCGTTTGACGTTATCACTCGTCATCGCGATCGGATTACTAGCAGCCTTGTTCGTGCTGAATTGTTTGTGTGTCGCCAAAGCCCAGCGCGCAAGCGATCGTCAACAAGGAATCGGTTCGGCGATCTTGATGTTCCCTCATTTATCCGCGCGCCTCCCTTGGCTTGCCGGCATGTTGGCCGCTGCATCCGTGGTGCTGGGCGCTAGCGGGTGGACCCCGATGTCGATTGCGGCCACCACCTCGCTGAGCAGCATCTTGCTGATTCCGATTGCAACGTCGATCGATGATCAAACCGGCGGACTGACGGCATCGCAATGGGGCGAACTTGCCGACTATGCACTGTTGTCGCCATTTTTGGTGATGGCGATCGTGACATGAGCGACCGCTGTTCCGCAGGCTACGACCGCATCGCCCGTCACTACGAGCGGATCGAGAAACTACGATTCGGCAACACTCTCCAGCGGGCTCGCCTCTCGAGCATCCCCTCGCTTGCCAATGCCAATTCGTCTCCCCACGTGCTCGTGCTCGGCGATGGCGATGGCCGATTGCTCGAAGCATTTTTGAAGTATTGCCCCACTGCACACGTCACAAGCGTGGACGCCAGCCCCAAGATGATCGAGCAGCAGCGCAACCGCATCCCCGCTTTGCCCCAGCATGACGTAACGTGGATCCGCTCGCCGATCGAGTCGTTTGTGTTTCCGACGTCGACGTTTGACATCGTGATCACCGCATTTTTCCTCGACTGCTTTGATGCATCTCAACTCAGCAAGTTGCTGCCACGCATCGCCGATGCACTCAAGCCGCAATCGATTTGGTACGTCGTCGATTTTTGCGAGCCCGAGCAAGGACCGCGGCGCATGTGGGCAAAGTTTTGGCTTGCCATCATGCACACGTTTTTCCGCTGGCAAACCGGACTTCGATCTCGACGCATTGTCGATCCTCGTCCGCAGCTTCGCGATCTAGGGTTTGAACCTCAGTCAGAACAGACCTTTCACTTTGACATGATTTATGCAGCAGTGTATCAGCGTCAAAGTGAACGCCAACGTCCGTAACGCTGTCCAAGTGACACGCAAGCCGACTTCCGGCGAGGTTACTTCAGCAGCGCTGCGGTGGTGGTTTCGTCGGCCATGCCGTCGGGCAATTCCATGATCCGGATTTTGCGAAAGTGGATCTCACGGCCTTCGGATTCTAAACAGAGGTATCCCTTTTTCAACGATGCATTTCGGATTCCGTTGACGAACTTGCCATTGACCGAAAGCTTGACCGTCCCATCGACCGCCACGACGACGTAGTGATTCCACTGCCCAACGCCTTTGCAGCGATTCTCCAGCGACTTGCTGCGATTGCCACGCGGATTGTCGGGGATCGCAGTCATCCCGCCTGCACCAAACAGTTCCCCATGAACGTAGGCGATTGGCGGCAGCGTCCCATCCGCGTGTTTGTTTTGGTTCACCCAATCGAGTTCCAGCATTTGCACTTCCATCCCCAACGGCAACCGATTATTGGGATCGGGTGTCGCATCGGACCAAAGAAACACACCTGAGTTACCGCCCGGTTCCATGTGCCGCCACTCGATATCGAGAATGAAATTCTCGTATTGACGATCCGAACGCATTACCCCGATCGGCTGACCGGTGCAAACCAGCAACCCATCTTTGACGCTCCAAGTTTCGGGCGATGTGTTGACGTCGACCCAGCCCGATAAATCTTTGCCGTTAAAGAGATCTCGAAACTGCAGATCCTGAGACATGGCCGGGGTTGCCACCGACATCCATCCGAAAAGCAGTACCGAGAACAGCGAGGGCATGTACCACGAAAAAGTCGTTTTCATCAAATTTCCGTCGAATTGACTGGGGGTGGGAAAGGAACAGGCAGGGGAGGCCGCGTGATTATAGACCAAGCCACAGATAGCCTGATCTCTTAACTATGACATTTTTTACGCCGTTTGCCTCGCTTCCCCCAAGCGAAACGGCGGGCGACAAATTACAATTGAGCGAAACAATTCAACGATCCCTCCCTCCTTCATTTCCCCCCAATCCAGCACACAGGATTTCATTCACGATGCGTACATTCCCCACCGCCCCGAGTCGTCGTCAGTTTCTTCAAGCCTCGATGGCCGCCGCGGCGGCCACCACCTTGACGGGCAGTCGAGTATTTGCCGCCGAAGGCAGTGATGCTCCCTACAAAATCTCACTCGCCGAGTGGTCGCTACACCGTACGCTACGAGACAAATCCAAAGGAATCACCAACCTCGATTTCCCTCGCATCACCAAAGAAGAATTCGGGATTGACGCAGTCGAGTACGTCAATCAATTTTTCAAGGACAAAGCGCGCGACACCAACTATTTGACCGAACTGAAAACACGCTGCTCGGACGTCGGCGTGAAAAGTCTATTGATCATGGTCGATGGCGAAGGCAACCTGGGTGACCCCAACGAAGAAAAACGCAAGAAGGCAGTAGAGAACCATCACCAATGGGTCGAAGCAGCGAAATTCTTAGGATGTCACTCCATCCGCGTCAATGCAGCAAGCGGTGGCAGTTACACCGAACAACTTGATCGCGCCGCCGATGGACTGCGTCGACTGAGCGAGTTCGCCGCGCCGCATGGCATCAACGTGATCGTCGAAAACCACGGTGGGCTCAGCAGCAACGCCGCTTGGTTGGCCGTGGTGATCGAACGTGTTGGCATGGATAACTGTGGAACGCTTCCCGACTTTGGCAACTTCTATATCACCCGTGGCGAAAATCCAGACCTGTTCAATCGCTACCACGGCGTCCAAGCACTGATGCCGTACGCGAAAGCGGTCAGTGCAAAAACTCACGAGTTTGATGCCGACGGCAACGAAACCTCCACCGACTACGAACGCATGATGAAAATCGTCGTCGATCATGGCTACCACGGCTACGTGGGCATCGAGTTCGAAGGGGGCGGCGACGAATACGAAGGCATCCGCAAGAGCAAAGCGTTGCTAGAAAAGGTCGCCAAGAAAATCGGCTAGTTGCGAACCAGGAAACGAGGTGGTGCCGTCGTCCGCAGCAACTTATTTCACCCTCCCCGCTCGCGTCGGGAGGGTCGAAAAACGAGCCTTTAGCGAGTTTTTCGGGGAGGGCTGGCGAACTCTTGCGGGCACGATCCACTTCTAACACTCCGGGCTCCACCGGTGAGCCGGCTGCCGCCGACTCTGATCTTCCCAAAAGGGGAGGTGAATCGCGCTGCCGCCCCCTATCCGTTTTGGTATTCCGCGAGCGCCGACATTGAACCTTTTAGCTGTTCGTACAGATCGCGGTAGATCGGGAACAACTTGTTGTAACTAGCAACCGCCTTGCGATCCGGCTTGGTTTCTTCGGCGATCTTGATCGTGGCACTACAAGCCGACTCAATCGACTTGTAGGCTCCGTCGCCAACGGCTGCCAACAATGCAACGCCGAACGCGGGTCCTTGCTCGACTTCCAAACGCGTGATCTTTTTGCCGAACACATCCGCTTGCATCTGTCGCCAAAACGGATTCTTGCTGCCGCCGCCCGAAGCACGGATTTGACGCACCGGGACGTCGAGTGATTGGATGATATCGAGGCTGTCGCGAAGTGCGAACGTGATCCCTTCCATCACGCTGCGAGTCATGTGCCCGCGAGTGTGAGTCAGATTCATGCCCACAAAGCTGCCGCGTGCATTGGGATCAGCATGCGGTGTTCGTTCGCCGTTTAGATACGGCAAGAACAGCATCCCATCGCTGCCAGCGCTGACCGCTTCGGCTTCGGCCGTCGCCGCTTCGTAGCGTTTATCTGGGTCGATGCCCGCCAAGCCTTTGACGATCGAATCGACCCACCACTGCAGCGCCCCGCCGCTGGTCAGATTCACTCCCATCATGTGCCATTTTCCGTTGACCGCATGACAGAACGTGTGCAGTCGTCCGGCGGCATCGTATTGCGGTTGGTCGCTGTGAACAAACATCACTCCGCTGGTGCCAATCGATGTGCTGAGCACTCCTTGTTTGACGACGCCGTTACCGACCGCACCCGCCGCACAATCCCCCGCACCGCCGACAACTTTACAATCGGTGGTCAATCCGAGCTGCTTGGCCGCTTCGCTGGTTAGTGTCCCGGTGACTTCGTCACTCTCGACGACACGAGGCAACAAGTTGCTATCGAGATCGAGTTTCGTTAACAGTTTTTTCGACCAACCTCGTTTGACCACGTCTAGCAGCAGCGTGCCGCTGGCATCACTGACCTCGGTGACAAAATCTCCGGTCAAACGGCGGCGAATCTCGTCTTTAGGCAGCAGAACTTTGGCCAGTTTGTCAAAGTTTTTCTTCTCGTTGTTACGAAGCCAGAGGATTTTGGGGGCCTGGAAACCGGTCAACGCTGGATTGGCGACCATTTTGATCAACGCCTTGCGTCCGCCGGCCGCCGACGTGATTTCATCGCACTCGGCCGCCGTTCGTTGGTCGTTCCACAACAATGCGGGACGGATCACGTTGCCTTGCTTGTCGAGGAAAACCGAGCCGTGCATTTGGCCACTCAGCCCAATTGCCTTGACGTCGGCTGGCTTGACGTTGCTCGCGGCCATCACCTCACTGACGGTTTTGACGGTCGCGTTCCACCACAGCTCAGGATCTTGTTCGGTCCAACCGGGGCGAGGCTGCGCGAGTGGATATTCCGCGGTAGCTTCGGCAACAATTTTCCCATCGGCTTGAATTAGCAGCGTTTTGGTGCCGCTGGTTCCAATGTCGATTCCAAGATAG
>NZ_JBFHFD010000415.1:0-7753 GCF_041583735.1 Novipirellula sp. | reverse complement strand
GTTAAAAACCGGACGCTGCCGTCACACAACAGAAATTGCACGCCGCCGACGTGAAGGCTTGAAAATCCCTTATTGCAGTTTCCATTCGCGAAATTGAGAGGGCCAGCCATCGAACCAAGAGTGCGGTGGACTTCACTCTGTTCGTTGCTAATTCTTTCTCCGTAAATATTCCCGGCTCGGCAATTGAACGTCGTTCCAGCTGGGTTATTCAGCTCCCAGCCGCGTTCCCCAATCATCAACGTATTGCTCGTTCCGTCTAAGATCGCTTTAAAACCCACTTTTGAGTCTCGCCAAAAAATACCATTTGGGTAGTGGTTTTCACCAGGCCCAGCTCCCCATTGATTCAATTCGCCTCTCCCCGGCCCCGTAATCCATGCACCATTGGAGCCGTGCCATTTGCGGCTCGAATTCACCCCCATGTAGTTCGACGTCGCGACAGGGCGTGACGTCCCGTTTCGGTCCTGGATCTGTTTTCCATCATTCGTTTCGGGGCTGATGTCCGATGGGCAACGATAGGCAGCGATAGGGGTCTGCAAAGCCTCCAGCCGATTCACCGGCCCTCCTGGAATCAACGCGTCCGCCAAACGCACGGATCCAACTTGCAATATCTCGTAGTTCGCTGAAGCCTCCATCTGAGGCAGGATCGCGGCACTCCACGCCCATGACGAAAATTCGGCCGCTAAGGCAGCAGAATATTGGGTTCCGTTGGTGGGCACAGTATTGAATTGATTTCGATATCCAGCGGGGAAAACGTTGAAAGTGGCGTGGTAGTTGTGCATTGCCAATCCGAATTGCTTCAAATTGTTGCTGCAGCTCATTCGCCGTGCCGCTTCGCGGGCCGACTGCACAGCCGGTAAAAGCAGGCCGACAAGGACACCGATAATCGCAATAACTACCAGCAATTCGACCAGCGTAAACGCGGGTCGGTTTGAATTTGATGGACGCATGCTTCCAATCTCCAGTGTTCTCGGTGGAATTTAAAAAAACGGCAGTTAACGGTCCCTAACAGCCGTTTATCCACTGGCTTAAGGGCACATTTCCCACAATGTATCAATCCAGTTCCAACCGGTCAACACGGAGGGGGACCCAATCCACTCACAAACTTTCAATTGCGTAGGATACGTCCGTCGTTACCTGCTGCCCGCTCAATACCAATGATTTGCGTGAGTTCGATGCGGATCGCTTGCGCAAAGTGTATAGACCGGAGAAGTGTATAGACCGGAAACACGGGTGGCGATTTTCCCAATAATCATACTTGACTCTTTTTCAGGAGCGAGTATTGGCTGGAAAGAGTTCGATCGAGTGTCACAACGAGAAGAGTTTGCCCATTTGGCAGTAGCCGAAGGGGTCAAATTCAGCAGGCTGTGCGAGCGGTTTGGTGTCTCACGCAAGATTGGCTACAAGTGGCGAGAGCGTCACCGAGCTTCCGCCGAAGAACCTCCGGTAGATCGCTCGCGAAAACCGCACTGATCTCCCACACAGACGCCGGCAGAGATCGGAAGCAGCAAATGGTGACAGGAGCCTGTTTGGTGGTTTGGGGAAACTTGCGTGGACGGCCACGCTTTCTCAAGGTGGATTCCAGTTGGTACTTTCGCGACGTTGACTCGTCCCAGCCCAAGTCACCAAAGGGCTGACTGCGGCGGATCGCTCGGCGAAGCTGCACCTCCTCTTTCGCGCCAATCGCTCGATTGAAGCCCGCTTTTCTTCGCCGTTATCGTACGTGAACAAGATTTACTAGAGCGCGGTTGCTTAACGATTCTCTTCCGATATCAACCTTTTTTGAGTATTATCGAAAGTAGCGAGGCAGGCATTCAAATCGCAATGAGCAACTTGATGTGTCAATGAGTTTCCTGAAACTCGGACATTTCCAGCCCCCCTTCAAAATTAGCGTCGCAGTCGCTCGACAATTCCGCTGATCTCTAACGTTGTCTTATCAGACAACCACATGATCACCAGCAAAGACGAGCCTCAGCAGTTGATCGTCACCAATGCCGTGGAGTTCGAAGTCTCCGTTTTTGTCCGTCGTTACCGGCGGGATGACTTTTTCAGCTCGCTTCTAGCGAGTCCCCTCATGATGCCCGTGGCGTTGATTGCCCCATAAACCCCCTGAGTCCATGAATTCTCCAGAGCACTCAACAACTGCTGGATGTTCGGCTGGCTGAGGCTCTCGGCCAACACTGTCACGTTTGGCAGCCGGTTGCCTTCCAGATCAACAAGCCGCCCACGCACGGGCTGCGAATCACGCCGCAACTCCAGTGCCCGACTGGCAAAACGCCCGTCCCCCAGCGCTTCGTCGATTCGGGTTTGAAGCAAGTCTCTTTCCTTGCTGGCAGTCGGATTGTCCTCTAATCGCTATTGAACTCGAACAAAGTCACGGCCAGCCAGATCTTTGCTCCGCCAATCGGGTTTCCGTTTTGTTCACGGACGATGCCGCTGATTACAATCTCGCTTAAATCCGATTCGACTTTGGCTGTAGATTCCTCATCTGTGTTTTGCGCGGTTGCCATAGTGAGAGTGCCAAAGCAGATCGCAGTCAGCAGCCCCGAAGTCGAAGCCAACACAAAGGCCCATCCACGCTTGCTCAAAATCGTTTGCGTGTCGCGAGTGTCGTCGAGCAATCCAGCGACGCGATGCTCCAACTTCCACCGTGACGCAAAGAAGCCAACGCTTCCGGGAATCGTTTCGGGCCGCTGAACGAGCTGAGCCAAGGAAAGCAACGTGCGGCTGTAGACCGGTGCGTCGGTGGTTGCCAACACAAAGTTATCGCAGACCTCCATGATCTCCCGCTCCGCTACGGTCAACGCTGTCGTGTCCGGATTCGCCATGCTGTGCGTCCCTCGAGAATGCTTTTTGCCTACTGCGTGTAGGCACGCATTGCCGACGCGGCGTAGGTAAGTCAAGCATTTTTCTGAAAACATTTTATGGACGTCGATTGACGCAGATAGTTTACCTCCGTAGATTTAGTCCAGTAAACGCAATGAGTAAGCCGGAGAACGATCAATGACTGTCACGCAATTTGGAAGAGTGCAACTGCTGATCATGCAGGTGCTGTGGGAACACGGTGGGGCGACCGCTCGCGAGATCACGGACCGGATCAACGAGTCCGAACCGATCGCCCATAGCACGGTCCAGACGCTGCTACGCGGCTTGGAAGAAAAGAAGGCGGTCGATCATCGAATCGAAGGGCGTACGTTCACGTTCTTTCCGCTGATCCAGGAAGCTGACTTCAAGCAATCGGCAACCCAAGACCTGCTCAGCCGCGTGTTCCGCGGCAGTGTCGAGGCGTTGGTCGCCCATTTGTTGCAAAGCGAAGACGTGTCATCCGAAGAACTGGCCGACCTTCGCAAGCTGATCAATCGCTCAGCGAAGAACCCAACCAAGAAGAAAGGTTAGCCATGAGTATGATCAGCATCGCGGAAGCAAGCTGGCAGCTTGGGCTGCTCTTCTTCATTCAATCAACGATCTTGATGGTTGTCGCCTTAATCATCGTTCGGCTCTGTCGAGTTCGTGACGCCGCAGTGCTATCGGTGGTTTATCGTTTCACGATGATCGCCGTGTTGGTCTCGCCACTGCTGACGATCACGATGAAGCACAGTCACGTCGATGGTTGGTGGCCTGCTGGTCCATCACAGCAAACGGTGGCCTCCACTCAGGCGACTGTCCCCACGCAACTGCCTCTACCGCAGACCGATTTCACAAGCATCGCGAATAATACGTCTCTGGAACCAGAAGAACCAAAGGCTTTCGATGAAGGAAGGCTGCTAGCCAACATCGACAATCTGCAGCAGCGAGAGAGCTTCCCCGTCGAATCGGGTCGCGATGAATTGAAACCAAGCGAACCGGCATTGGATTTAGACGAAGCCGCCGTCGCAGGCAATGCTGTGATTATCGGAAAAGGAATTGCTGCCGCGATCTGGCTGGTAGTCTCCGTCTGTTTGCTGACTCGCCACTTCCGAGCCTATCGGGCACTCAAGAAATCGCTCGCAGCAAGCGTGGCTGTGAGTGACGAGGTTCAATGGCTTTGTGACAAGATGGCGAACGAGCTGGGCGTCAAGGCACCACGAGTTGTCTGCAGCCCTTACTTTGAAAGCCCATTCTTGACTGGAATCCGAAATCCGATCATCCATCTTTCTAGCGACGAGGATGGGCTGATGCAGGACATCACCGGCGGCAACATTCGCGACGTACTCGTCCACGAGCTCGCTCACCTGAAACGCCACGACTTGCTGGTGCGAATGATGAATCATGCCGCATTGTCGCTGTTCTTTTTCCAACCACTGTTGTGGAAATTGGTCGGACTGATCGAGGGAACCGCCGAGGATGTGTGTGACGACTATGCCGTAGGGCTTGGCGCATCGCGTGAACAGTACGCTCAACGATTAGTTGACTTGGCCCAGCGCTGCGATTTCCCGCTTGGTTCTGCGGTGGGTATCGCATCTGGAAACAGCATGCTCAAGCATCGGGTGATACGCATCATGGATAGCGGTCGCAGCCTTTCGATGCGGACCGGTGTTCGAGCCCGGATATTGACTGCCATGCTATCGGTCGTTGCTGTCTTGATCGCCAGCCTGTCCTTCACTCCCGCTGCCATCGTCGCTGCCCAGCTTCCAGTGGAATCCGCCATTTCCGACGGGAACACTGAAATCGCTTCTGAGCAGTCTCACGTGCCGACGCCCATCGAGAAGCATTCCACTGACGATGTCCCACTGGACGTCATTCGAGGAACGGTTCTCGGCAGCGAGGGGCCACTTGCTGGTGCAGAAGTCTACTGGTGGCGTAGCCGAGTCGGTGACGATGCCCCCATGCAACCGGTCCGCGTCGTCACTGATCAGGATGGCAAGTTTGAATTGAAACGGACGCCGCCAACCCCCGACCAGGTCGCTATCTGGGACATGCGTGAAGAAATGATTGTTCGTGCGAAGGGTTATGCGTTTGAGCGTACTTGGCCAAGAAAGTTTGGTGCTGTGGTGCCAATCGATCCTGATTGGCCAGGTCAACACGATCCGCTGCCTCGTTCAAGTGAGCCCATCAAACTCGCTCGCGAAGGTAGCAACGTGTCGGGACGATTGATCGACATTGAGGGGCAGCCCATTGTGGGGGCAAGCGTTCGCATTTGCTGTTTTTCCAAACGCTCGTTCAAGAAGAATGGCGGCCTGCCAAATCTCAGTCCTGCCGAACCAGAACCAGACACTGACGAAGATCTTATTCGCGACGTCGCGAGTGTCGTCAACAGTATCGAGCAGGTGCCGTTTCGTGATGCCCTACCGATGGGCACGACGAATTCTGAAGGCCGTTTCGACTTAAATGAATTGCCTGCCGATTGCTTCTTTGAATTACTCGTCGAGCATCAAGGATTCGAGTCGACAAACCTAGTCGTGCGAAACGATGAGGAGAATGAGATTGTGATGGTTCCTCAAGCACCGCCTTTCGAAGACAATCCGCCGACGGGGCTCTACCCGCCCAAGTTTGAGGCGGTGATCGGGCCTTCGTCAACGGTGATCGGGACGGTGACTGATGCCGATACTGGATTGCCAATCGTCGGTGCCCTCGTGCAAACGTGCCTCGTTAACAACCAGCGCATCACGAGTACGTGGGAACGCCAGCATTGGGCAGAAAGGACAGACGCGAGGGGGCGGTATCGGATTGCTGGTTTACCTGCGGGTGCCGGAAATCAATTTGTCGTGCATGGCCCCCGAGACCTTCCCTACATCCCCGTCACGGCCACGACGAGTGAATCAAGTAGCGAATTGCCGGATGACGGTGTGTACAAAATCAACTTTCAACTGAAACAGGGTATCTGGGCAGAGGGTCGCGCCTATGATGCCAAAACTGGAGTACCGTTCCAGGGAAAGATCGCCTACTACTGGTTTCCCAATCGCGAATTGGAAGCGAAACATCCAGGTAGCTTGCGGGCATATACCGATGGTCGCAATTTCACTGATTCCGATGGACGCTATCGAATCCCAGTTTTGCCAACGGCCGGAGTGATTGCGTTTAGCACTGGGAACCGGGACCAGAAACGGATGTCGGTTTACTCGCGAGGCTACGGCGAGTTTGAACTGACCCGGTACCGCAGCGAAGGAATTTGGCCTCTCTACAGAACCGAACCGAGAATAATGGCACCAGGAGACTACCAACGAGTTGCCCTCGTTGAACCAAAACCAGGCGAGCGAGTTGTAAACGTCGATTTGTCGATCGGCGAAGCCATTCCGATCCCCGTTACGATCCTGAATCCTGATGAAAAGCCAGTGACGGAGGCGCTGGAAATCTATGGTGGGAACGAGGGATGGTGGCATGACAAGACTCCGCAAGGCTTCGTCGTCGAGGACTTGCTACCCGATCAACGTCGCAAAGTGTTCGCCTTCGACCGAAGCCGAGATTTGATTGGCGGCACGATCGTTGATCACGGAGAAGGAAAGCAATTCACGATTGAGTTATCAGCCGCCGGACGAGTTCACGGTCGACTTGTCGCCGAGAGCGGTGAACCGATCACAGACGCCATCATCTCAGCCGTGTACGGTGACGCTGAGCCGGACAACGAATCAGCAACTTGGGCGTGGGTTGAAGGGAAGCAGTTCCAGCCGCATGAGATCCAGGTCGACGATGACGGACGTTTTGCAATACGAGGCCTGTCGCCCGAATGGAAATACTCAGCCCGCGTCGTCATTGACAATCGCATCGTCGGCAGAGCGTTTCGCTCTCTCGTGATCAAACCGGGAGAAGACCGCGATCTGGGGAACATCACCATTGGCAATCCTGATGAAGTGACCTCGGACTAGCGATCCTGCATGAGCACGTCGCTGGTGCACGTTGAAACATCGCCACCATTTTTTGTGCTTCGTAGCAGTTCTTCTGCTTCTGCTATCGACAGCCCCTTAACGGCACCGGCTGGTAGACTGGGATAACCCGATTGCGAGGCTGCAGCGTTCTCGCCTTGATACGTGATGTGAACTCTTCCCTCGCCAGTGATCACGAACTCGGGCAAGTCCATCTCAACAAAGATCGCTTGCAGCTCTTCCCCAGAAAATTGAAGCTCGGCTGCTTCAATCGCGATGTCCCGAAGGATCGGCAACTAAGGTGAATACGGGACGGCGTCAAAATACGCACCGGATGGCCGTGAACCATTCACCACGCGCTAAACGTTGGTTAGCGACTTGTTCGCTCGAGATGTTGCGAGATCAACTGAATCAAACGTTCGCCGGAGGCGACTTCGCCGACGGTGGTGCTGGTGGGAAACATCAATTTGGGGATCGCTCCTTCGCCGGCGCGTTTGTACAGCGCCACGTGCTTGGCGATGTAATCGCTGGGGATGGATCCGCTCATCGTTTCACGAAGTTTTTCCGAATCGACCATCTGCGAAGCACGCTGTAGTGCCGCCGCGTAGTTTGGCTTGGACTCGAACACGTAGTCGTGAAATTTCGGGAACGCCGTCGGGTCAACCACCCAGACCGAAATCGCCAAACGCGCTAATTCACATGCTTCGGCATGCGCCGCTCCTGTTTGTTTGACCGTTGGGTTACACGCTCGGTCAAGCGGCACTGGCAACACGATCACGGCTAATCGGTCGCCATAGCGAGCTTTCGCTTGCGACAGCGCCGCGTGCGTGCGCTGACAATGAGGACAGGTGTAATCAAACAGCTCGACAAATACCAATTCCGCATCCGGCTTGCCGATCAGTGGCCACTGGCGGGTATCAAGTTTCAGCCCCCCTAGGATGCTGGCGGTACGTCGCTCGGGCTGCGACGGCGTCGCG
>NZ_JBFHFD010000414.1:0-7779 GCF_041583735.1 Novipirellula sp. | reverse complement strand
GTGTTTTTGCCGGTCTTGTTTGTCGAAGAAGAAGCGGGCCAATTGTTTCGCGACATCGCATTGGCGATCAGTGCGGCGGTTGGCTTGTCGTTGATCGTCAGCATCACATTGATCCCGACGGTCACGGCTCGACTGCTGACCGAAAGGCCTGAACGCTCGAAAGCCACTTCACAGCCCAAGCGTGCGCCCCACTCGCTGCAACGTGTGTCCGATCGAATCGTGCAACCGATTCTGTGGCTCAGTTCGTTGTTTGTATCGATGGTGGTCGGCACGAACCGGATGATTCAACAGAGTTTGCTGCGGCGATTGGCGTTGGTCACGGTGCTGTTGGCTGCCACCGCGGGTTTGAGCTACGCGTTATGGCCGAAAGTCGAGTATCTGCCGACAGGTAATCGCAACTTGGTGTTTGGCATCATATTGCCACCGCCGGGATATAACCTGGATGAACTTTCGAGTCTTGGTGAAACGGTCGAAGAACATTTAAAACCCTACTGGGACATCGACCCCGATGACCCGGCGACCAAGGATCTCGAATACCCGGCGATCTTTGACTTTTTCTATGTCGCTCGTGGACGGCAAGTTTTTTTGGGCGTGCGTTCGGTCGATCCGCAGCGCAGCGGTGAACTGATTCCGTTGATCCAAAGTGTGCGTTCCAAATTACCCGGTGCGTTTGTGATCGCCAAACAATCGAGTTTGTTCGAACAAGGATTGACCGCCGGCCGCACGATCGATGTCGAAATCACTGGGCCGGAACTCGAAAAATTGGTCGGGATTGGGGGCCAAGTGCTCGGCCAAGTGATGGGAGGGATGGGCGAACCGGTGATCCCCAATGCGCAAGCTCGACCAGTGCCGAGTTTGGACCTCAGTAATCCCGAAACCCACGTGATCCCCTATCTGTTTCAAACCGAGCAAATGGGCGTCAACGCATCGAGTTTAGGGTACGCCGTGAACGCGCTGGTCGATGGTGCGTTTGCCAGTGATTATTACATCGGTGGCGACAAGATTGATCTGACGATTGTGGGCAGCCCTGATCAGGCGGGTTCGATTCAGGATCTCGAGTCGTTGCCGATCGCGACGCCGAGCGGTCATTTGGTTCCACTGAATTCATTGGCTCGGATTGAATCGTCAAGCGGACCGGAACAGATCAATCATCGCGAGCGACAGCGGGCGATCACGATCGAAGTGTCTCCGCCGCCCGAGATGGCATTGGAGGATGCGTTGCAGCGGATTGAAACGCAAATCATTGATCCGATTCGTACGTCGGGGCAACTCGATGGCGGTTACCAAATCACATTGTCGGGGACCGCCGACAAATTGCGTGATACTTGGTTGGCGCTGCGATGGAACGTACTGCTGGCCTTGCTGATCACGTACCTGTTGATGGCCGCGTTATTTGAAAGTTGGGTTTACCCATTTGTGATCATCATGAGTGTCCCGCTGGGCGCGGTCGGCGGGATTTTGGGGCTGCGGATGTTGAGTGTTTACTTGACTTGGCGGGGGTTGCCGCCGCAAGCACTCGATGTGTTGACGATGTTGGGGTTTGTGATCCTGATCGGGACGGTGGTCAACAATGCGATTTTGATCGTGCATCAGTCGCTTAATTTGATGCGAGAAGACGGTTTCAAGTCACGCGACGCGATTTTGGAAAGCGTTCGCACTCGCGTGCGTCCGATCTTGATGACCACCGCAACGACGGTGCTCGGGTTGTGTCCGTTAGTATTGTTCCCCGGTTCCGGCAGTGAGCTTTATCGAGGTTTGGGCAGCGTGTTGTTAGGCGGGCTGCTCGTGTCGACGATCTTTACGTTGGTGTTCGTGCCGACGTTGTTCCGAATCTTCATGGACATTAAGGAATCGTTTGGACAAGGTGAGAAACCGAGTCATCCAGATGAGTCGTTGAGTGACGACGACGATTCGCAAGAAACGCCCGCCGAGGCTCCGGCGCACACCGCCGCCCATGTGATGAGTTAAGGGGCGTGGCCTTCATAGCGGTTTGTTTGTCGTTCGAAAAAAAATCACCCTCCCGTGTGCGGGAGGGTGATTTCCGTGTGGTCTGGAAAATCGACTCTCTCAGCAGCCTGGCGTCTTCATCCGCCACTGTTCGCCGTCGACTTGTTCGATCAGTCCGGCTTGCGACAAGATTTTCAGTGACCGCTCGACTTGAAAGTCGACTTCGACGTTCACCGCTTCACGAATCATTCGCTCGCAGTGACGCCGCAGTTTGCGGGGACTCAGCGGAGCGTCGCTCGACAGGATCCCGTACAACGCCAGCGTCACCTCGGCTTCACTCTGTTGCCGGGCTTGTTGGATCAAACGGTAACCCACGCCTGCGTTGGTATCGAGTTTTTGGTAGTACAGGTTCTTTGCCAAGTTCAATAGGTAGCGATTGCGGGTCTGGAAATAACTCACCACACTGCGGACAATGTAGCCGATCGAAGCAAAGATCAACCCGGCCAACATCATCGAAGAGTACAGCGTGATGGCGGCAAACAAAAAGATGAAATGGGCTAGTTTTCGAAGTGACATCAAAAGTCCTCCCAGACTTGGCACGATGATCTTCACCCGGTCCACTTTGCTGATTCGAACTTGCGTTCCTGGCAACAACATGTCGACATCCAGCTTGGGAATGTTTTTGAACATCCTCAGATGCAAACACCGTGACGACAATTGTTCTTCCGATACGTCGTCGTTGTGCAGTTTGAACAGCACCACCATCCGTTGATACACGGGAACTTCGACGGGTTCACGTTGATACAGCGTGCGGAGCCGGCGGCGAAAGCGGGTGCCGACGATGTCGCCTCGCGAATAAACCACCAGCTGGTCGAACAGCGTGAAGTCGACATGCAGCGGGACTCCCCACTGGCTCGCCACACCCACGCAGGCTTCAATGTCAGATTGATCCAAACGACGGTAGCCCGCTTCGACCAACATCCGCTCGCAGAGCTGCAGCGTCGGAGCAATGTGGGGATGCGTTGTGGCGTCTTCGGTCGTTTCATCCTGGGGGGCAGCGGTGTCTGAATCCTCCTGCAGCGGGTCGCGATGATCCGAATCGGGGTCGAGTACGGAGTACCATTTCGAGAATTCGGTGTGGTACGCCGCACTATTCCGATTGAGTATGCTTTCGACTTGCCCAAACGCTTCGGTAAACACCTGTTGCTGCGAAACGCTCAGTTCGTTTCGGTGGATCAGGTACTCCCGCAGTCTCGACGGTTCCACGGGCAAGTACAACTCAACCGACCAGTGATCGGGATTGTCCGAGATCAGTCCCGATGCACTCAGTTCGCTGATGTCGCCGAACGAACTGCCCAAAGGGCGTGTCGTCGCGCCGTCACGATTGACAGACCACTCGACGAGAAAACGATCAATGAACGATTTTGACACCACGGGCTCCCAGTCGTCCGACGAGCAAGCCGACGCCGCGCGAAAACCGGTTCGCGGGGTGGCACTCGATATGGACGGGCTGTTGATTGATACCGAACGATTGTACTGGCAAGTGGGCGATACGTTACTGCAGCGACGCGGTTATCGCTACAGCCGGGAATTGCAGGCTCGGATGATGGGCCGCATCGGGGTGTCGGCGATCGCACAGATGATTGAAATGCACAATCTGTCGGATTCCGCTGAATCACTGCTTGCCGAATCGGACGAACTGTATGGAGCGTTGTTGGCCGAGCAGCTTCAGCCGATGCCGGGGTTGAGCCAGTGGATGGACTCGCTACGACGATCCGGTTTGCCGTTCGGATTGGCAACCAGCAGTCAACGCAAATTTGTCGATGTCATTTTGCCGACGTTTGATTGGTCGGATCAGCTTGCGTTTGTGTTGACCGGCAACGACGTCGTCAATGGCAAACCTCACCCCGAGATGTATTTGACGGCAGCCGAGAGGATGCAAATCCCCGCATCGGAAATGCTGGTTCTCGAAGACAGTGGCAATGGATGTACCGCGGCATTAGCCGCCGGAGCCCAGACGGTCGCCGTCCCCAGCGAGCACACCAAAGATCAATCGTTCGACGGCGTGATGTTGATCGCCGATTCGTTGTTGGATTCGCGATTGCACGAGTTGATCGCATGACGTGGTAGCGAACTTCGCTCGCGTATTTGGGTAGCGAAAGTCGCCAAGACTTTCGGCAGTACAGGCGAATTCCGGCGAGCGGCAGCAAGCTCTGGGTGGGGCTTCGGTGTGTTCGCGATGGATCGTACAAGCACCGTGCAACCAACCCTCCCCGGCCGCTATCGCGTCCGACCCTCCCGCACACGGGAGGGTGAATGCGGTGCCGGCCTGCACGCAAGACGGCGTTTTCTTACTCGCCGCTCAGCGGCTTGGATCCGTAGGGGCGGGTGCTAATGACGCCTTCTTCGGGACTGCTGGCGGTGCCATAAAGTCGCTTGGGAATCCGGCCGGACAAATAGGCGTCGCGGCCGGCGAGCGAAGCATACTTCATCGCTCGTGCCATCCGAATCGGATCACGGGCATGCGCGATTGCGGTGTTCAACAGCACGCCGTCGGCCCCCAACTCGAACGCTTCGCTGACATCGCTTGCCGTGCCCACGCCTGCATCGATGATGACGGGATAATCGGGATCGTCTTCCTTCAAATACTCCAAGATGATCCGCAAGTTGTTGGGATTTAGCAGCCCTTGGCCGCTGCCGATTGGACTGCCCGCTGGCATCACGCTGGCGGCTCCGACGGCCTTCAGCCGCTGAGCCGTGACCGGACAATCGCTGGTGTAGCAGAGGACTTTGAATCCTTCTTTGCTCAATTCCTCGCACGCAGCCAATGTTTCCGATGGATCCGGCAACAGCGTTTTGCTGTCGCCAAGCACTTCCAACTTGACCCAATCCGCGCCGGCATTATTGAGCGAACGAAGGATTTCGCGGCCGAGTTTCGCGGCGCGAATCGCGTCCTTAGCCGTGTAACAGCCCGCTGTGTTGGGCAATAAAATGTATCGATCCAGGTCAAGAAAATCGAGGATGTTTTGCCCCATGCGGTCGTACAGCCGCTCGCGACGCACCGCGACCGTCACACAATCGCTGCCCGAAGCCATCAGCGAATCCCGCATTTGCGGCATCGAATCGTAGCGACCGGTGCCCACGATCAGACGGCTCTTTAGTTGATGGCCGCCAACAACCAATCCAGGATCGTCGTCAATCACTTGGGGGGCGGATTCCGTAGTAGACAATGCGAAAGCTCAACAGAATGCGGGTAAAATGGAGTGACACTTTGAAGGTAACTGCAAGGATACCAAATCGCCCCGCCTGCTGGCGAGCGGCCGCAATCGTCAACACGCGACGAAGCGTTTGGCATCGACTATGATACATCCATGAAGTCCCACCCCTCCCCCCACCTTGTTTACCGCGTCCTGCTTGCTTTGGTTTGCAGCGTCGTAGGTGCTCCCGCCCGAGTGAACGCCGACGATGAAATCTCGTTCAATCGAGAGGTGCGTCCCGTGCTGGCGTCGCAGTGTTTTGCATGTCACGGCCCCGATGAATCGCATCGCGAAGCCGATTTGCGGCTCGATGTTGACGAAGCCGCGATCGATCACGGCGTGATCGAACCAGGCGATCCGGACGCCAGCGAATTGGTGCGGCGGCTGTTCTCTTCCGACGAAGACGAGGTCATGCCACCGCCGCATGCAGGAACGCTCAAACCCGAACAGAAACAACTGCTTCGCGATTGGGTGCAAAGCGGCGCGAAGTACGATAAACATTGGGCCTTCACCCCGCCGACGCAGCCCGCCGTGCCGACCGTGACAGAATCTGGCTGGGCTCGTAGCGAGATCGATGCCTTTGTGCTGGACCGATTGACTCGCCAGGGAATTTCGCCCTCGCCCGAAGCCGACCGGATGACGTTGGTGCGTCGGTTATACATTGATTTAATCGGACTGCCGCCGACGCCGGAGCAAGCGGATGCATTTGTTTCCTCGACCGACCCGCATGCTTACGAAGCTCTGGTTGACGAACTGCTGCAATCGCCTCGCTATGGTGAACACTGGGCTTTGCCGTGGCTGGATCTCGCTCGTTACGCCGACACCAACGGGTACGAGAAAGATCGCGAGCGTTCGATTTGGCCTTACCGCGATTGGGTAATCCGGGCGCTCAACGAAGACATGCCCTACGACCAGTTTTCGATCAAACAGTTGGCCGGCGATTTGTTGCCTGGCAAAAATCCCGATGATTTGATCGCGACCGGATTTCATCGCAATACGATGCTCAATGAAGAAGGCGGGATCGATCCGCTTGAGTATCGTTATCTTGCGATGGTCGATCGCGTGGCAACGACCGGTATTGTGTGGCTCGGTTTGACCACCGGTTGTGCGCAGTGCCACACACACAAATTCGATCCGATCACGCACACCGATTACTTTCGGTTGATGGCACTGTTGAACAATGCCGACGAACCCGACTATGCGATCCCGGATCCCACCGTGGAACAACGGCGACGCGAAACACTCGATCAAATCGAACGGCTTGAATCTCAGTTGGCGAACGCCTTTCCGGTCGGCGAAGATCAATCCGCGACTTTCGAAAGTGAATTCGCCAAATGGATTCGCAGTCAAGAAGCGGTCGCGACGCCATGGCAAGTCATCACACCGGCGGAGATGAAATCGAATTTGCCGCGGCTCGAGCCACTCGATGACGGCAGCGTCTTTGCCAGCGGCGACACCACCAAGCGTGACCAGTACGAGTTGACATTCACGATTCAGCAAAGCGATTTGCCTATCACCGCGATCCGGCTTGAAGCATTACCGGATGATCGGCTTCCGGAGCGTGGGCCTGGTTTGGCGTTCTACGAAGGCCGCAAGGGCGACTTCTTTGTGAGCGAATTGAATGCGACGCTCGGCGATGCCCCGCTGAATTTTGGCGAGGTCTCGCACAATTACCGCACCACCAACGACGGCAATCCCAAAGTCCGTCCTAATAACGTTTTCGATGGTGATGGATCGACGGGCTGGCAACCCGGCAATCACAAAGGTGAACGGTTGCATTTGGTGATGAATCTGCAGCAGCCAATCGAAACGCCCGGCGAACTTCGTATCAAGTTGCTGTTTGAACGACATTATGTGGCGAGTTTGGGGCGTTTTCGCTTTGCGGTTACCCATAAGCCTGGGGCGGTCGCGAGCCAGCTGTCCGAGGCAGCCGAAATGATTCTCGCTTCATCGGATGAAAACAAAGAACAAAGTGAGATGTTGCGACGCGAGTTTCTGCAAACCACTTCGCTATTGGCCGAGGCACGTAAACCGATCGATGCGTTGCGAGCGAAGTTGCCGGAGCCGACGACCACGTTGGTGATGCAAGAACGCCCAGCGGCTCATCCACGCCCGACTTATCGTCATCATCGTGGTGAGTACCTCAGTCCGAAGGAACAAGTCAGTCCGGGGATGCTGAGCGTGTTCGTTGAGGACGAGCAGCGTTCGCCGAAGAATCGACTCGAGATGGCCCGCTGGCTCGTCAGTGACGCCAATCCCTTGGTCGCCCGAGTGACCGTCAACCGTGCTTGGCGGTCGCTATTTGGTGCGGGGTTGGTGCGGTCCAGCGACGATTTTGGCGTCCAATCCGAACCGCCGACGCATCCCGAATTGCTCGATTGGTTGAGCGTCGAGTTGATCGAGAATGGTTGGTCGATCAAACAATTGCACAAACGGATCGTGATGAGCGCGACCTATCGTCAAGATTCCAAAGGGACAGCCGAACTAGTCCAAATGGATCCTGATAATCGACTGCTTGCCCGCGGTGCACGTTTCCGCGTCAATGGCGAAACGGTTCGCGACATCATGCTCCGGG
>NZ_JBFHFD010000413.1:0-7780 GCF_041583735.1 Novipirellula sp. | reverse complement strand
GGCACGCTGGGCGGATCGGTGGTGACCTTCGTCGATACATCGGATCGGAAACGACGCGAACACCTACAAACCAAAATGTACGAGGAGCTCGAAGACCGAGTCGCACTGCACGATCAAGAGCTTGTTGCGATGCGAGACCGTTTGGATTTGGCGCTCGAAGGCGCCAATGTGGGATTGTGGGACTGGGATGCCGTCACCAACGAAGTCTATTTTTCCAAGACTGCCAAGACTCAATTGGGCTATGATCCGGAGATGCCTTGGACGCATTTTCGCGACTGGGAAGCTCGACTTCATCCGGATGACCACGACGAAGCGCTGCAGTGCGTTAAGAAATACTTCGCCGAACGCGGGGACGTTTACCAATCGACCTTTCGCTTGCGCTGCGAAAATGGCACCTACCGCTGGATTTTGTCCCAGGGGCATGGCGAGTTCGATGAATCGGGTAACCCGCTGCGTTTGATCGGCGTGCATATCGACATCCACGAACAGATCGAAAACGAAAAGATTCTCGAGTGGCTTAACGGCGAACTGTCACGGACCGTCGATGCGTTGCATTCAAGTAATATTGATTTGCAGCAATTTGCCTACGTCGCTTCTCACGACCTTCAGACTCCGCTGCGAGCCATCGCCAACTTTGCCCAATTCCTGCAAGACGATTATGCAGGGAAATTTGACGCGACCGCGGACGACTATCTGCAGCGGATTGTGCAGGGGGCTCACCGGATGCAACAGTTGATTCGTGATCTGTTGGGCTATTCTCGCGTCGAATCGCGAGCGGCCCCCTTCCAACCGACGTCATTGAATGATGCGTTCGACGACGCCCTTGAGATGTTAAGTTCCTCGATTGCTGAAACGGGGGCTCGCGTGACACGTGATGATTTGCCTACGATTCAGGCCGACAAGTCGCAAATGGCCCAGTTGTTGACCAATTTGATTGGCAACGCCGTCAAGTACCACGGCGACGAACCGCCCAAGGTGCACGTTTGGGCCGAAACCAGCGACGACTTCCACACCCTCTTCGTGCAAGATAACGGTATCGGTATCAGCCCACAGCATCACGAACGCGTGTTTGAAATTTTTCGTCGCTTGCATACTCAAACCGCGTATCCCGGTACCGGAATTGGACTGGCCGTTTGCCGCCGTATCGTCAACCGCCATGGCGGCGAAATTTCAGTAAAATCGCAAGAAGCCAAAGGAAGTACGTTCGTGTTTACGATCCCCGTGAACCAATCTAAGGTCGATGAATTCGACGCCGACAACCCGGATGCGATCAGCATCGGACACGACAAGGCGCTGAGGGACGTATGAAAATCGCGGATAGTGGTCGACCAGCCGAAGTGTTGTTGGTCGAAGACAACGAAGACGACGTCATTATCACACGACGTGGGTTCAACAAATCGGACCTGCCGGTCAATCTTCATCGTGTCGAAAATGGCGAAGAGTGCATGCAGTTTCTTCGCAAAACGGGTCAATACGCCGATGCGCCGACTCCCGATCTGATTCTGCTCGATCTGAATATGCCGGTCAAAGATGGCCGCGAGGTGTTGGCAGAAATCGTCGCCGACGAACAACTTCGCCGCCTCGCCGTCGTCGTGCTGACGACCTCGGAATCCGACCAAGACCTGTTGACGATGTACGATTTGCGATGCAGTTCGTACATCCTGAAACCGGTCGATTTCAAGGAATTCCAGCAAGTGATCAAATATATCGGCGAATATTGGTTCACGATCGTCGTCCTGCCCAACGGCAGTTCAGATTAAGATCAGTCCGTTAACGTGGTGATCGCGTTGAAGGGCTGTCAGCCACCGCACGTCTCTCATCGCATTTGGTCGCCGAGCGGCACAAGCCCAATGCCATCGACTTTGGTACTATCCGGGTGGCTTTTCTAGCGGAGGGGCGCGAGCCGCCCGGTTGTAAAATCGCACGTTTTTTCAAGCCGTAACCGGACGGCTCGCGCCGTGCCGCTACGAATGTCAATGGCATTGCCGGCGTCGCAGCGATTTCTTCGATCGTCGCTCTTCCGACCTGCCCCCTGTCATCTCGAACCAAAATCGTCAGAATCTGACACTCATCGTCTCTGAAGAATCCCCGCTGTTTTCCGTTCTTATCTATGACCTCTGCTTCCTCTCGCGGCGTTTTTATTGTCGTCGACGGCATCGACGGTGCCGGAAAATCGACCCAAGTCCAACGGTTGTGTGATTCGCTACGGACACAGGGGTTTCGCGTGACCCAGTCTCGCGAACCGACCGATGGAAAGTGGGGCAAGATGATTCGCGACAGCGCCACGACGGGCCGTTTGTCGCTGGACGAAGAACTCCGGGCCTTTGTCGAAGATCGTCGTGAACATGTTTCCACGCTGATCCAACCCGCCCTCGCCGACGGCCAAATCGTGATCGTTGATCGCTATTTCTATTCGACCGTGGCTTACCAAGGCATCCGCGGCGCCGATACCGGGGTGTTGCTCGATCAAATGCGAGCCGAGTTTCCGATCCCAGATCTGACGTTGTTCTTTGATTTACCGGTCTCGGTGGCGCTGCAGCGAATCTCGGAAACACGAGGCGAAGTCCCCAACGAATTCGAACAGGAAGACTCGCTGACCGAGATCCGCAAAACGTTCCATCAGATCGCAGAACAATGTGATGAAGTGCAACTGCTCGATTGCACCCCGGATATGGACGAAGTGACCGCCAACATCGCTGCTCGTGTTGAACAAGTCCTTGCACTGCGTCAGTAAGCGGAAAAACGTGAACCGCTGCTAAATTGCAGTGCGTGTGTGAATCCGCCGGCGTACCATCACTGTGACCACGATCACGGGGATTCCCAGCACGATCATCCAAGGCACCACGGCGATCAGTGCAATCAATAGGATCTCGCCGAGTTGGCGTAGCGAACGCAGCGACCCGCCAAATGCGGTGGCGACGCGGTCCGTAAAGGTCGGTGCCGCTGGCGGAACGTACTCTTTTTCCTCGCGAACGTTGATCGTCACGGTGGCCAGCGATGTGCGATCAGCGAGCAGTCGCAACCGACCTTCCATTCGTTCGATTTCTTCTCGCACACGAGCCAGTTCACGCTCGATTTCCAGAACGTCCGACAACTTGCCCGTACGCTCTGCTAACATCGCGATAATGCGTTCTTCGAGTTTACGATTGTTTCGCACACGAGCCTCGACGTCGACATATTCCTCGGTCACGTCCTGAGCGTCCTCGCGACGTGATTCGGCAAATCCCAATCCGCCGACACCACTGACAAATTCGTGATAGCGATCAACCGGAACGCGAACCACCCAAGTCCCACTTTGCTGATTGTTGTAGCGGCGATCGGTCTGGCTTTTGGAAATAAAACCGTCCACCGAATTCACTAACCGAGGCAGCGAGGTTTCGAACTCACTATATGCCTTGACGATCAATCCAAGCGAAGTGTTGTAGATGATCCGTCGTTTTGCTTTGTTTTTTTCAACGGATTGCGCGTCGGAACCTTCCTCGTCTCTCGGTAATGTCGAATTTGTAATATTCGCCAAACTTTGGCCCTGGCGACTCACCGCGTCTACGGTGGCGGCGAAATCCGAATCGAACGCCGCCGATGATTCGATCATGTCCATCTTGCCTGAAAATCGCGAATTCGGATTCTCACCACAACCCACCATCATCAGGGCAAACGTGGTGACGATCAGCAGGTAATTCCAGGAAATGTAAGGTCGAATTGGCATCGTGGTGCTTTCTCACTTTGTCATGGCAAGTTCAATATGAGCACCCCCAAACGCGGGAGCGTCAATAGTACGACGAGGGACTCGCCCCTGCGGATTTTAAAAACCGAATGAAATTGCAAAGAAGTTTCAGGTTTCTTCGCACTGATCGAATGGGGGCTCGGGTGACATGCCGATTCCTGCTGGGGTAAAAACCAAGGCAAGCATGTAACCGCACCGCTAGAACACACCCATTCCGAACGCACGCACCATGATCGATATGACACTTGGCCGAATCCGCTGTTCCATCCTTGTCACCGGATGTCTTGCTCTCGCGTTAGGTTCCGCGTTATCCGCCAATGCACAGCAAAATCAAGCTCATCACTGGGATTTTTCACCCGCGTCACTCAATGGGACGACGCTTTCTGCACTCCAAGGCGAAACCCGTTTGACGCTGCCCCATTCGGATTCGATCGACAAGGACGCTCCGTTTGGTTGGATCAAGAAGGCATCGAGTTTCATTGAAATTGACAAGCCCAATCAATCCGCAATCCTTCCGAAATCGGCGTTCAGTATTGCTGCGTGGGTTCGGACGGACAAGTTTTCCGATTGGACCGGAATCATCAGTGCCATCGAAGACAATGGCGGCGAAGAATACGGGTGGATGCTGGGGTTGCAGGGCAGTTCGTTCACCTTTGCGTTGGCAAGCACGCACTCGGATGATGGAAACGGACTGCTGACGTATTGCAAAGCACCGCTGTCGAGCCTGGCGGGTCGCTGGTCATTGGTGAGTGCCACCTTTGACGGTGACACGATGCGATTGTTCGTCGACGGCAAATTGGTGAATCACTCGTCGAAACAAAAAGGCGACGTGCTGTATCCGAAGCAAGGCGTACGGTTGGCCATCGGCGCCTATGTCGACCGAGACGAGACGCATCCGTTAAACGGGCGTATTGGCGAATGCTGGATTACTCCCGAGGTATGGTCGCCCGATGCGGTGCAAAAGCTTTACACCGCCGGACGGGACCGATATCCTGATACACCACTTATCCAGCACGATCCACTCGATGGGTTTGCCATTCGCCGCTTCGAAACGGAATCCGATGTCGATTCGGAATCCGCTCGGTTGCCCAATGCCCAGCTGATCGCGCCGGCCGGTGACACTTTGATGTATCCGGCTCGGCCGGTGGACGCTGCAATCTCGAGTGACAATGCGGTGATCGCGGTCAAAGACAATGTTGCCGTCGTGTTCCTTGATGCCAAGACTTGGACGGTCATCGATCGTCTGCCCTTTCCTGATGGTGGTGCGTCGATGCATGGAATCGTTTTTGCCGCGGATGGCAAAACGCTGTGGGCCACCAACGCGCAGCAGTCGTTGTTCGAAGCCACCAAGAAAGCCGATCGATGGATGTGGACACGAGCGATCGCACTTCCCGGTTCCGATGGCGGGCACTCGCATCCCTGTGGCATCGCCCACGACGCGGATCGTGATCGTTTGTACGTTTGTTTGTCACGCAACAACACGGTTGCCGAGATCGATTTGAACACGGGACAGTTATTGCGAGAAATTCCTGTCGGTGTCGCTCCTTATGATGTCGTGCTGTTACCTCAGCAGCAATCATTGATCGTCAGCAATTGGGGAGGCCGTCATCCACGCGATGATGAAAAATCAGCACCGTCGAGTGGCACGGATGTGTTAGTCGACGATCGAGGCGTCGCCAAAAGCGGTACGGTCGGACGCGTCGATTTGGCATCGGCGGTGCAAGTTCGCGAGGTTCACACAGGGCTGCATCCCGCCGACCTCGAACTCGCTGCGGATGGCGAAACAGTTTATGTTGCCAACGCGAACTCGGACACCGTTTCCATGATTCGCACATCGGACATGTCGATACTGCAATCGATTGTGGTCCGTCCTGACCCAAATTTGCCGTACGGTTCCGCGACGAATGCCTTGGCGCTCTCCGATGACGGGCGGACGTTGTACGCAGCCAATGGCGGAAACAATGCGGTCGGCGTGCTCAAACGCAACGACACCGACACCTCATGGAGTTTGGCCGGATTCATTCCCACCGCCTGGTATCCTGCGGCGGTGGTTTTCGCCGACGAATCGATTTATATCGCCAATACCAAAGGAATCGGATCGCGAAACAACGCCGACCCCAACAAATTCAGCGTCAAGCAATTTTTGGGTGCTGTGTCCAAAGTCGCGGTACCAACGGACACCGAGCTTGCCCAGTACACCGAAGATGCTCGTCGGTTGATCCAAGTCCCGCGGATGTTGCGTCAACAAGTCCGAGCCGAAAGAACCAAGGCTGTCGCTCCGGTCGCGGTTCCCAAACAAATCGGACATCCTAGTTTGATCAAACACGTGGTTTATGTGATCAAAGAGAACCGGACCTATGACCAAGTGTTGGGGGATTTGCCGCAAGGCGATGGCGAGCCAAAACTCTGTGATTATCCTCGCGCGATCACCCCCAACCATCATCGTTTGGCTGAGCAATTTGTACTGCTCGACAATTTTTACTGTAACGGTGTGAACAGCTCGGACGGACACTCTTGGGCCACCGAAGGTAATGTCACCGACCACTTGGAAAAGTCGTTCGGCGGGTTTACGCGGAGTTACTCGTTTGGAGATGATCCGCTGAACTATAGCAGCACCGGATTTATCTGGGACAACGTTCTGCTACACGGCTTAAGTTTTCGTAATTACGGCGAGATGGATTACGCAGGTACGATTCCCGAAGACGCGTCCTTTAGCCAAATCTACGAGGATTTCAAATCGGGCACTCACAAGATTGGATTTACCAAATCGATTGGTATCGAGACGTTGGCGCGATACAGTTGCCCCAGCTATCCCGGTTGGAACATGCGGATTCCGGACGTATTGCGTGCCAAGGCGTTCATGGATGAATTGCAAATCGCCCAGCGAAAAGGTGAATGGTATGACTTTATGATTGTCTATCTGCCGCAAGACCATACATCGGGTATGTCTTCAGGAATGCCTCATCCACAGGCTCATATGGCAGACAATGACCTGGCACTCGGCCAAGTGGTCGAGGCGATTTCGAAAAGTCCATTTTGGAAGGAAACTGCGGTCTTTGTCGTCGAAGATGATCCGCAAGCCGGTTACGATCACATCGACGGACACCGTAGCGTATGCTTGGTCGCAAGTCCGTACACTCGGCGTGGAGCCGTCGTCAGCAATTTCTATAACCAAACTTCGGTGCTGCACACCATGCAGCGGATTCTGGGATTGCCGCCGATGAATCAAATGGATGCTACCGCGCCGATCATGTTTGATTGCTTCCGCGACACCCCTGATTTCACTGCTTACGAATCCGTGGTTCCCGAAACGCCGCTAAACAAGATCGTGAGTGGCCCGGAGGCTTATCCCGAAAATATGAAGAAATGGTTCGTTGCGACTGCCAACGAAGATTTTGAGGGCTTTGACCGTGCAGACGAAGACACGTTGAACCGTATTTTATGGCATGCCGCTCGCGGCGACGACGTGCCTTATCCCGCCGAATGGGCCGGCGCCCATGGCCGCGGGCTGAAGCAACGAGGGCTGATGATTAGCGAAGATGACGACGACGACTGAGACCAATCGACGGCGACTCGGCGAGGTGATATCGTCCACCGTTTGTCCGACATACCGCCCCCCCACTGAGCGAACTTTACTTGCTACAAGCCGCACAATCGGTTCAAAGTGCCGACGAGGTGAACTGATTTGCACCGTTCAGGAAGCTCAGTCGCATACCGCTGCGAATCACATCGCATGCTTGGAACTGAGTGTCTCTCGTTTTTGCGCGACGAAGTCCGAATTGGATTCGCCGATCGCTTGCCGACGTCTTTGCCGCTTTCAACTGCATGTCCACCTTTACACCATCTTCCGTAAATTCGCCTCCGCGGCAAACGGCTTTGCCGCTTGCGGCTGCGTCGACGTCCGCTGCGCGGCCGGTGGAAGTGTTGGATGGCAAAATCATGATTGTCGATCATGAGCCGGTGAACGTCTTGGTTGCCAAGAAACACCTGCAAGCGGCCGGATATAGCAATTTTGAAACGACCGTCGATACCGCCAACGCGTTGCAATCGATCATT
>NZ_JBFHFD010000412.1:0-7809 GCF_041583735.1 Novipirellula sp. | reverse complement strand
TTGACATGTATCGCAATATCTTGGCAAACATACTTGCCGAGCACTTTGTGGGCTTTAATGGCTGGAGCGAAGAGCAAGCGATTGAGCTTGGGTACAAGGTGTTGCGCGGCAACGTCGAAGAAATTTTCCCCTCTCGAGCGAGCGGTGACACCACGGAGTCCGCTGTTGAAACTTCCGCCCAGGAACCAGACGGTGCCGAGGATCTCGGCTCGATTGGTTTCGCCGATGCCGCACTTGCCGCGTCCTCCGCTGCGTTGACCGGAGAAGCGATCGGTGTGATCGAAGTCGATTCCGAATCGAGCGAATCAGACGAATCGGACGAGGAGGTTTCGGTGTTGGAAACGATCGAGATCGACGAGGATTTTGAACCGCAGGATGAACTCGATCCGCTGCCCAACGAAGATGAACTGGGGGCGGTGGATGTCGTGGACGTCGAACTAAAGGATCCTTCGTCGGATCGTCAATCGGTGGATTCCGATGCGATCGAAAGCGAAGCTGATCCCGATCCACTTGATGTCGGCGATTTGTTTGCCGATGACGATGCAGACGCCAGCCAGGAAGCTGCGGCGGTCTCTGCGACGACGTCCGAGGACCCCTACGCCACCGTGGCCGACGAATCATCGTTGGGTGATGATGATTTCAGCATCGATTCGCCGGCGGCGTCAGCTGAGATCAACCCGTTGCGGGGCGAAGAGTCGTTTTCGCTCGACGAGGATTCACTACGTCTGCAGCCGGATCCGCTGACGGGTGAATTGACATTTCCGGCTCCCACGGACGCGGAGGGTGAAGATGCGTCGTCCGAACGAACCGCCGCCGATGACGACACCCTCGATCAGCTTGGGATTGGGTTTGTCGAAGAGGATGGTGAGGAACAAGTGCGGTTTGAGGCAACTTCAGAGATCGAAGATCCCGAAGAACCAAAACGATAAGCCACACCGTTCGACTAAGAACTGCACCGCTTCGGCAATGAGTTCGGCTTCGCGTCCGTCCCCGGGAAAAACGGAAAACCGTTATCCGTCACGGGACTGAAACACGACCGTTTACGCGTCGCGGCTGACAAAACGTCGAGCCGCGAGGTCGTCCGCTACATCGATCGATCATTTCGCCAATCTTATTTCTGTTTGGCGATGATCCGGTTGATCGCGTTCAGCATCGCCAGGATCGTGCTCTCGACACTATCGGTGCTGGCTCCGACGCCGCGATGACTCTTGCCTTTGTGCTCGACTTCGAGGTTGACTTCGCCGATCGCGTCGCGGCCCAGTGTGGCACTGCGAACTCGGAAATCTTTGCACACCAATTCGATGCCCGTGATCTTCTCCACTGCCCAAAACGCAGCGTCGATCGGACCGTCGCCCTGTTCGACTTCCTCGGTAATCTCGCGGTCGCCATGTTGCAAGGTGACACGGACATGGGGTGTTCGGCCTGTCCCGCTGGTGACTTCGTAATCGACCAGCGTCCACTCTTGGGCAACACTGCCACTGATCTGCTGCTGGATCAATGCAACGATGTCACCGTCATAGATGTCTTTCTTTTTGTCGGCAAGCCGTTTGAATTGATCAAACACGGTTTGCAATTGTTCGCTGGTCAACGTGTAACCGAGCGTTTTGGCGCGGTCGGCCAATGCCGCGCGGCCACTGTGTTTACCCAGCACCAAGTCGGTCTTTGCAACTCCGACGTCATCAGGTGACATGATTTCGTAGGTGCTGCGTTCTTTGAGCATCCCGTCTTGATGGATCCCCGATTCGTGAGCGAACGCATTGCGACCGACGATCGCTTTGTTGCGTTGGACTTGGATCCCGGTCATCTTGCTGACCAATCGGCTGACGGGCACCAATCGCTTGGTATCGATGCGGGTATCACATTGATAGAAGTCGCGACGCGTCTTCAATGCCATCACAACTTCTTCGAGTGCAGCGTTGCCGGCGCGTTCGCCGATCCCATTGATCGTGCATTCAATCTGCCCTGCCCCGGCTTCGACTGCTGCCAGGCTGTTGGCAACGGCCATCCCCAAGTCGTCATGGCAATGCGTGCTCAAGACGGCTTTGTCCATGTTGGGAACACGTTCACGCAGCATGCGAAAGACGTTAAAGATTTCTTTGGGGTTGGTGTAACCAACCGTATCGGGCACATTGATCGTGGTTGCACCGGCGTCGATCGCTGCTTCGACCACTCGGCAGAGAAAGTCGTGTTCGGTGCGACAGGCGTCCTCGGGTGAGAACTCGACGTCGTCACAGTAGTTTGCGGCGCGACGCACGCCCGCGACGGCTCGCTCGACGATTTCGTCGGTCGTCATTCGCAGTTTGAATTCGCGATGAATCGCGCTGGTGGCAAGAAAGACGTGGATCCGTGCTTGCGGCGCGTACTTGACCGCTTCCCATGCCGCATCGATGTCCTTGTCGTTACAACGAGCCAAGCCACAGATGGTGGAACCGCGAACGGTTTGCGCGATCTGTTTGACCGCTTCAAAATCGCCCGGCGATGCGATCGGAAATCCTGCTTCGATGATGTCCACGCCCAGATCGGCCAGCGCCTGAGCGACCTCGAGTTTTTCGACCAGATTCATACTGGCACCCGGAGATTGTTCGCCATCACGCAGCGTCGTATCAAAAATACGGATCATGCGTGAATCGGACGAATTCGAGGGGGTCTCGGCCGCTTCATTGCCCTCAGGGGACTGTGACATCGCAGTGGTTCCTATTGGAATGGGTAGTCAGTTAGCGAAAACAATAAAAAAACCCGGGTCGCTTGGCGACTCGGGTCTCATGTGTTTTTGAATTTGCCACTCAAAAAGTGGCTAACAAAGCCTCATCACCCGCCGCCGAAGCGTCGCAGCAGTAGCAGCGATAGGAGAATGAGATTGTTGTTCATGGCAGTATCATACTTAGAGAAGCCGACCCACGTCAACGGTTCACGATTTTTGCCCGGATAATTCGAAAAAGGGGACTTGGAACGCACCGTTAGAAGTCAATTTAGGGTTGGTCGTAGCGGAAGTCGTCAAGACTTTCGTTGTATTTGCCAAACGAGCCGAAACTCACGCGCGAGTTCCACTACCCAAAAATGATGCTGCGACAAAGCACTACGCGGCGGTCGCCTTCGGAATCTTCTTGCCTTGCAATTGGTAGACGTAGCGAAGCACTTCGGCGACCGCTTGGTATTGGTCCGCAGGTATCGAATCGCCGACGTCAACCGTCTTGTACAGCACTTGGGCGAGCGGTTTTCGCTCGACCACCGGAATGCTGTTCTCCAGCGCCAGACGGCGGATCCGCTGTGCGATCACCCCCGCCCCTTTGGCTAATACGATCGGAGCAGGCATCGTGGTCGGATCGTACTGAATCGCAATCGCCAACTCGGTCGGGTTGGTGACCACCACGTCGGCTTTGGGGACTTCGCTGCCAACTCGCTGCATCATCATTTGACGCTGCACTTGACGACGACGCGCGGCGACTTGGGGATCGCCCTCGGTTTCTTTCATCTCGTCTCGCATCTCTTGGTCAGTCATCATCAACTCTTGCTCGTTTTTCCATTTCTGGAACGCGTACTCAAGAACCGCCAACACGAACAGAGCACCGCCCACCCAAACGCAGGTTCCAATCAACGCGTCAAATAACACGGTGGCGATTTGGGGAACCGAGAGGGCCGCGAGTCCGAGGATCGAATCTTGGTATTTGCGGACCGCGTAATAGGCGACCACGCTGATAATGGCGACTTTAAACGAACCAAATCCAATCTTGGCGACGCCCTGCATCGAAAGAATACGTTTGGCACCGGACAACGGGCTGATGTTACTCAGTTTCGGTGTGATCTTTTCGGGTGCAATCAGTAGCCCCGTCTGCATCACATTGGCAAGCACTCCGGCGATTAGCATTGCCAACAACATCGGTGTCGCTGCGATCGCTAAACGGCCTCCGGTCGTCAACAACCAATGCGAGGCATCCTCGGTTCCGAACGGCGTGATGCGAGGCGTCGACAGGGCATCGGCAAGCGCCGTGGCAAGGGTTTCCGCAGCAGGGCCGCCCAGCATCCACAAGGCTCCAAGTGCAGCTAGCAACAGAGCGGCGGAGGTCAGGTCTTGGCTGCGAACCACTTGGCCTTGTTCGCGAGCCTGCCTGCGCCGCTTCTCGGTCGCTGAATGCTTCTTATCACCACTACTGTCAGACATGTTCGGTCGCGATTGCCTTTTTTACGTTACCAAAGTTTGCCAAATTTTGCTGCCACGGCCACTAGTTCTTGCTCAAAGATCAAACCCACCGAACCGATCGTCAGCGTGGTCACCACCAACAGTGCCAATGCGTTGATGCTAAGCCCGATCGCCAGCACGTTGATTTGTGGCAGTGTTCGGCTGATCAATCCAGTCAACACGTTGCTTAACAACAATGCGGCCACCACGGGGGCCGAGACACGAATGCCAGCCGTCATTCCGGCGGTCATCTGGTCGACCACCAACGTCATCATCGAGTCGTCGAACGTGACTCTGCCCGCAGGCATCGCTTCGAAACTGTCAACCAAAATCCCCAGCAACATCCGGTGCCCCCCAACGCCCAGCATGACGGCGGTGACCAGCAATCCGATCAAACGAGCCAACGTTGGCATACTGCTTGACGTGGTTGGATCCACAGCATCGCCCAATTGCATACCGCCGGTGCCAGTGATCGTTTCGCCCGCAAGTTGTAATCCGGTGACGATCAATTGGATGGTCGATCCAATCAATAATCCGATCAACCCCTCACGAGCCACGGCGATCGTCAGTTCAAGCAGATTGTCGATTCGAGGCAGCGAGTCATTGTCGACATGGGCCGCGACCGGCGGAAGCAATAACATCGTGATCGCAATCGCCAATAACGCGCGTACCCGCTTGGGGACTCCCACACCGATCGCGGGCATCGAGATCAACAGCGTACTGAGCCGCGTTAATACGAGCACCGCAAGGACAAGATGATCGATCGCCCATTGGACCAGCGACGGAAAATCGGACGGTTCCATTACGGCGACCCTGCGCTCTCAAACACATTTCGCGTGAATTCGACCATCCGGCTCATTAACCATGGCATGCAGGCGATCATGACCGCCGCCATCGCTAGAACCTTGGGCACAAATGCCACCGTTTGGTCTTGGATCTGAGTCAATGCTTGCAGCAAACCGATCAACAATCCGGCGCCCATGCCGACGATCAACATCGGGGCCGCAATCACGACCGCAGTCATCAATGTGGTTCGGCAGAGGTCGACCGCAGTAGGAGCGTCAATCACAAACGTAAGCCTTAAACGAGAGTTCCAAAACTGTCCATCAACATCTGAACCACCAAACGCCATCCGTCGACCAAGACGAACAACAGCAATTTGAATGGCAGCGAGATCACAGCAGGGGGAAGCATCAGCATCCCCATCGAGATCGTCACGCTAGCGACGACGAGATCGACAATTAAAAAGGGCAGGTAAATCTGGAAGCCCATCAAAAATGCGGTCTTCAGTTCACTTAGGATGAATGCGGGCAACAGCACTCGCATCGGTACATCGGCGAACGTGCTCGGCAGCGGCGCGTCGGGATCCATGTAACCGTAAAACAAATGCACGTCTTCATGATTGCCGGCCACATCGATTTGGTTGGACATGAATTCACGAATCGGAATCGAACCGGCTTCGTAAGCTTCTTCCATCGACATTTTGACGTCGGGATCGGTGTACGGTTTGACAGCGTCTTCGTAAACACGCGTCCACACCGGAGTCATCACGAATAACGTCATGAACATCGCGATGCTGGTCATCACCTGGCTGGGCGGCAACGATTGCAGCCCAATCGCTTGTCGCAATAACCCAAGCACGATGATGATGCGGACATAACAAGTTGTCATCAACAGCACCGCTGGTGCTAGGCTCAGCACGGTCAACAACAGCAAGACTTGCAAGCTGCTGGCTAAACCTTCGGGGCTGGTCCATTGTTCGGGCCCGCCACCGAGGACGTTCAGCGATTCCGCGGCAATTTTGACCGGTTCTTGCTGCACAATCGTCGGCTGTTGAGCCGCTGCGGTCGGCGCAAGCACCATCGCAGTGATCAGCAGAATCAGTGGTATTGCAAGCAGTCGGATCAAACCAACGTCGCTCCATCAACGCGAGACGCCTTCGGCAAAGAGACCCTTGGACTTTAGGGAAATTTGCCAAGAAAGCGAAAGAGCGATTCAGCCCCTCCGGCGTGTTGAAGCCCCGGCTTGTCGAGGAAACGGCCGTTGGGAAGTAAAAAGGGCGGCTACTTTACAATCCGCCAACAGCGGTGGATCCGCCGATTCCGGTACTCTTCGGGGACCGTTTGATTGCTGATCTCGTGGACCGTCGTCGCCGGAATCTCCGCCGGATCGAACTTAAAACCACGGAAATTGTTCGAGAAATAAATCACTCCGTTAGGCTTCACGAGTGCTAGCAATTGATTTAGAAACGGCACGGCACAGGTCTGCACGTCCCAGTCGTTTTGGGTGCTCTTGCTGTTGGAAAACGTCGGCGGGTCAAAGACAACCAGGTCGTACAGTTCAGCGGGCTTGTGATCGTTGACGAACTGAACGGCATCGATCGCGAAATATTCATGTTCAGGCCCATCAAATCCGTTTCGCCGCATGTTTACTTTGGACCACTCGATATAGCGTTTCGACAAATCGACGCTGGTCGTCTTTGCGGCGCCACCCGCAGCTGCATAAACGCTGAACGAACCGGTATAGCAAAATAGATTCAGGAAATTCTTGCCTGCCGCCACTTCGCGGACCATTTGCCGAGTGACGCGGTGATCCAGGAATAACCCCGTGTCGACATAGTCGGCCAAGTTGACCAAAAATTTCAGTCCTCCCTCTTGGACTTCGATCCGCGAATCGGTCTCGGCGACCTTTTCGTGCTGTTTGGTTCCCCGCTGCCGCTCGCGTTTCTTCAAGTAAACGTTGTTCGCAGGAATTTCCAGCGTCTCACCCGCCGTTTTTGCCATCAAATCGAGCCACTCGGAATGCTCGGCCGGCTCGCGATCGTGCGGCCGTTCGTACTCGGTGATGTGCAAATTGTCTTCGTAGCGATCGACCACCAACGGGATTTCCGGGATATCGCGTTCGTACAGTCGATAGCATGTGATCCCACGACGCGTGGGATAACGTCGTAAATGGCGAGCTCGTTTGCTCAGTCGGGTAGCAAACAGGTTGGCTTGTTCGATTGTTTTTTGGGAATAGGAGGAGCTGTTCTTCATACAGATCGGCTTGAGAGGGGATCCGAAAAGGGGGACTGACCCTCTCCGGCGAGGCAAAAAACTCAATGAAAATGGCTTGTTTCCAAAGGGTCAGCCCCCTTTTCGGATACGCCCTGAGGTTTTTTCGTTTGACTTCGTTTTGGATTTGCTGGCATTCGACCAACGACTGGCGATCATCGTGTCGATGACCAATTGGGTGAAGTGGTACATCAGCATCGGGATCACGCTGACGCCACAATCGATGGCGATTTGCAGCCCAATCGTCAGCGTTTTTTGGCTGCCGGCGATCCCGACCGCAATCTGACTCTCGCGGTCCGCCCGGACCACCCGTGCGGCGAAGACGCCAAACACGAGTGCCGCGACGTGCAGCATCGCCACCGAGACAAAAAGCTGTCCAATTTGGATGCCAAATAGCGAGGCATTCTCCTGCATCGCTTCGCGGACCACCATGGCACTCGCGATCGATCCGAAGCCCACCATCGACAGAATACCGAGCTGGGCAAGGAACGATAAGCGGAGCTTTTGGCGATCTGCCCATTCCGCGAGTCCTGCCATCCGCATCGTTTGCGCCAACACGATGGGAATAACCACGACCCA
>NZ_JBFHFD010000411.1:0-7828 GCF_041583735.1 Novipirellula sp. | reverse complement strand
GGGGAAGCTGCGGTGGACAATTCCAACTCGGCCGTGGTGTGGCACTACAGCATGGCGGACCAGAACGACGACGGCGAATTCGACTTCGAAGAAAAGATGCATCGCAGCTGTGGCACCGTCGCCATCAAGGATGACATTCTTTACATCGCCGACTTCTCAGGCTTGGTTCATTGTTTGAACGCCAAGCCCAAAGAGGACGGAACGCCCACCGTTTACTTTACCTATGACATGTTCGCCCAGAGCTGGGGCAGCCCGCTAATTGCCGATGGACGCGTCTTTATCGGGGACGAGGATGGTGACGTTGCGGTGTTTGAATTTGGTCCCGACAACAAGGAACCGGTCGAAGAAATCAACATGGGAACCAGTGTGTACAGCACTCCTGTGGCCGCCAACGGCACGATTTACATCAGCACGAAGGACAAATTATTCGCGATCGGAAAGACCGACGAATAACCGGCGTAGGAAGTGAACTTCGGCCAAAGCTCGGCTGAGCGGTGAAATCGGGTGCCATAATGCAAGTCGCAGCCCCTCGGGAAAAGAGGACGCTGCGACTGTTTCATTTTGCAACCGCCTTGCCGTGCTTCTCGACATGGCTAATCTCTAAAGTTTCTCAGTCTCGGTAACCTCCTCCGCCGATACCCGATTGTTCGGGGGGCAGGACGCCGAGACCCGACTTGCATAAAATTGGTTTGATGATGTCTAAGTTGCTCGTGGATTGCGGAAATTGCGGTCCAGACTTCAATTCGATTCGGCGCATGGTTTCCTCGAACTTCAAAGCCTCGGTGGTGCAAACCCACGGGTTGGAAGACACGCTGCAGACGCTTCGCACTCGCAAAGTCGATCTTGTCACGGTCAATCGCAAACTGGATCGTGATTATTCCGATGGATTGGAAGTCCTAAAAGCGATCAAGGCGGATCCCGAAGTAGGTTCGGTTCCCGTCATGCTGGTGACCAATTACGAAGAACATCAACAAGCATCCATCGATGCCGGGGGCGTGCTCGGTTTCGGAAAATTATCAATCGATGACACGAAGACACGTGAACTGCTTGAGCCGTATCTGAGCGAGTAAAACGATGACAGGCCCTTTTCGCAAACTGCTTTCCGCCAAAATCCATCGTGCGACCGTTACGGGCGCCGATGTGGATTACGAAGGCAGTGTGACGATCCCTCCCGAATTGCTCGAAGCTTCTGGCATTTGCGCCTATGAATCGGTGCACGTTTGGAATGTGACTCGTGGCACTCGGCTAGAAACCTATGCCATTCCGGGAATCCCCGGTTCGAGCGACGTTTGCATGAACGGCGCGGCAGCTCATTTGGTGCATCCAGGCGACCGAGTCATCTTGGCGACCTACACGATGGTCCCCGAAGACAAGGTGGCCGAGCATCGGCCGCGATTGGTATTTGTCGATGCCGAGAACCAAATCAAGCATTTGGGCCCCGAAGTCGCGGGCCCTCAGCGTCGTGAAACCACTCAAAACAGCCAATTGCCGGAAAACACCAAAGCGGTGCAGACCGCAAAGGGCTGCTAGGTGCAACACGCTTTGGGCATGCTTTGGGTTGCGATTCTCGTCGGTCTCGCCGCAGGTTGTGTGCTTGGGGTGCAACCGAGCGTCAATGGATCGCTCGGCAAGGTAGTCTCGCACCCCTACCAAGCGGCGCTAATTTCATTCGCGGTCGGCACAGCACTGCTGTTGATTCTGTGCCTTTCCACCGGTGTTTTTCCTCCGTCATTTCAATCGGCGCCGGGGCAATTACCATGGTGGATCTGGTCGGGCGGTGCGATCGGAGTGGTGGTTGTCACAACGTCGCTGTATTTTGTTCCCCGCGTTGGCTCGGTTCCGTGGTTTGCCGCCATCATGACAGGACAAACGTTGGCGGCTATTTTACTGGATCACTACGGATGGATGGGCAATCCACAGGCTTCGGCATCACCGCTGCGGTTAGTCGGAGTCGGATTGCTGGTGGCGGGCGTTTTGGTGATTGCCCAAGCCAAACGCAGTGAACAGGCCGCCAAACGCAGTGAACAAACCGCTGAACAGACCGTTGAACTTGGCGAACCCGCATTGCCAAATTCCGCAAATCCGAGCTCAACCCCGGTCGTCGAATCGACGAATTCGGAGTAAACAGGGGCGAAACAGCGGTAATTAAGGTTGAGGCAAAACAGCCCGAAAACTATTTTATGGCGAACCCACACCCGCCAATGACCGGAAAATGAAGTACCGACAACTCGACAAAATCACCTCCATTGAACCTGGAGTCCGAATCACGGCGGAGCGAACCCTGCACGCCGATGAAGAATATTTGCTGGACCATTTCCCTCGTTTTCCGGTGATGCCGGGGGTCATGATGCTCGAAGCCCTACACCAAGCGGCAATTTGGCTGATCCGCACCGGCGACGAATTCGAGAGCGCGTTGGTCACATTGAAAGAGGTCCGCGGCGTTAAATTTGGCGACTTCCTCTCGCCTGGCGAAACGCTGCAAATCAACGCAGAAGTGGTCAAAAACGATGGCAACTTGACCACGGTCAAGGCAACGGCACAGAAAGAGGGACGCACGACCGTTTCCGCTCGTCTGGTGCTGGAACGCCGTTCTTGCAATGATCCTGAACGATTAAAGACCGACGAAGACGTTCGCCAGCGTGCAAAAAAGCAATTTGACGAACTGTTTGGCTCGATTGATCTGATTCCCGCCGATGCTGCGAGCTAGGCTTGAACGAGTCGCCACGACGCTCGGCCATTGATGCCAGGCCCCCCGAGTGACTTGAAAAACAATATTTACGCGTCTCGAAATGACGCATCCCTATCGCTCCGTTTATGTGAACAGCCCTTAAAGGATCCACTCGATGGCACTTTCCCAAGAAGAGATTTTCGAAAAAGTACAAGAAGCCTTGATCGACGCCCTGGGTGTCGATGATGACGAAGTGACCCGCGAAGCGACCTTGGTCGGCGACCTGGGTGCCGAGTCGATCGACTTTCTTGATATCGTCTTCAAGCTCGAAAAAGCGTTCGACATCACGATCCCTCGTGAAGAACTTTCGCCCGAAGACGTTTTGACCAACTCGGAATACGTCAAAGATGGCGTGGTCACCGCCGAAGGCATGGCCGAACTGAAGCGACGGATGCCTTGGGCCGATCTCTCGGAATTCGAAAAGAACCCACGCGTACAAGACTTCGGCAACCTGTTGACCGTCGGCGATTTGTGCAACTACGTCGAAACCAAAGTCGGAGCGTAGTCGTCGATGCGTTGGTTTTGGATCGATCGTTTTACTGAGTTTGTCAGTGGCAGTCATACCCGCGGCATCAAAAATGTCTCGCTGGACGAGGAAGTCGTGGACGAATATTGTCCCGGCTACCCCGTGCTGCCCCCGACGCTCGTGATCGAAGGCATGGCCCAACTCGGCGGCATTTTGGTTTCCGAGTATTATGGCTTCGAAAAGCGATGTGTCTTGGCCAAAGTTGGCAAGGCGATCTTTCATGAACCGGCGCGAACCGGTGACCAATTGCAATATCACGTCAAAGTCGAATCGCTGCAGGACACCGGTGCCACGGTGACCTGTGTCAGCCACATTGACGAGAGACTGCACGCCGAGATCGACTTGATGTTCGCGTTCTTGGACCAAGATCGCTTTACCTCCGGACCGCTATTCGGCCCGGGCGACCTCGAAGCGATGCTGCGACTGATGAACTTTTTCCATGTCGCGGTGAAACCCGATGGAACTCCGGTCCCGGTCTACGACAACCTCTAAGTCAATCTGCTTTACTTCTCTGTTCTGTTCATTTTCCTGTTTTCACTCTCCACACCCAAGGTTTCCCCATGCGTCGCCGAGTCGTCGTCACTGGTATCGGAATGATTAACCCGATGGGCCATGACGCTGCGACCGTATGGTCGGGGCTGAAAGAAGGCAAAAGCGGCGTTGCAAAAACAACGTTGTTTGACGCCAGCGGCTTTCCCACAAAGATCAGTGCGGAAGTCAAAAATTGGGACGTCTCGAAAGTGGGCGAGTCGATCCAACAGTGGGAAAACCGCGGACGACATACTCGTTTTGCCATCGGCGCGGGCAAGCAAGCGATGCAGGACAGCGGTGTGATGGATTCGATCACCGATCCCGTTCGCTTTGGTGTCTACATGGGCAGCGGCGAAGGCAACCAGGACTTCCAAACGTTCAGCCGCATGATGTCCGCGGCATTGGCCAGCGGTACCTATGACGCAGCCAAGTTCGTCGGCAAAGGACTCGAGCTGCTCGATCCCGCCAAAGAACTCGAGCAAGAACCGAACATGCCTGCGGCTCACCTGGCCGCGATGTTCAACGCCCAAGGCCCCAACCTGAACTGCTTGACCGCTTGTGCCGCCAGCAGCCAAGCCGTTGGCGAAGCGACCGAAATCATCCGCCGAGGCGATGCCGACGTGATGCTTGCCGGCGGAACGCACAGCATGATCCATCCGCTCGGCGTGACCGGATTTAACTTGCTGACCGCGCTGAGCGAAAGCAATGAGGAACCGACCAAGGCCAGCCGTCCGTTTGATCGTTTGCGAAATGGATTCGTGCTGGGCGAAGGTTCCGCCATGGTCGTGCTCGAAGAACTCGAATCCGCCAAACGCCGCGGAGCGACGATCTATGGCGAAGTCGCCGGTTACGGAACCACCGCCGATGCCTACCGAATCACTGACATTCCACCGGATGGGCATGGCGGGATCGCGGCGATGCGAATGGCAATCGCCGATGCCGGGCTAACTCCCAATGACATCGGCTACGTCAACGCACACGGAACCAGCACCACGGTGAACGACAAAGTCGAAACCAAAGCGTGTAAAGAAGTGTTCGGCGAAAACGCCATCAACACTCCGGTTAGCAGCACCAAGAGCATGATGGGACACCTGATTGCCGCAGCCGGTGTGACCGAAATGATCGTCTGCTTGATGGCGATTCGCGACGGAGTGTTGCCACCGACGATCAACCAAGAAAACCCCGATCCCGATTGCGATTTGGATTATGTCCCTAACGTCGCTCGCGAAGCGGATATCCGTTACGCGTTGAACAACAGCTTTGGTTTCGGCGGACAAAACGTCACGCTGTGTCTGAGCCGTTTCGACGGCTAGAGTTGCGTCCCGGGTAGGACTTGGGGTAGCGAAATTCGCCAAGAGTTTCGTTCACGCCCAGATCGTCGAAAGTCTTGGCGACCTTCGCCACGACCTTATTCCCAACAGCGAGCATGCAAACATGAACGCGTTCACCGATTCGGAACTGGCGGCTTTTCTGGACGAAGCGTTACCGGCGAACCGCAGCTCGGAACTCGAGCAAGCGTTACGCAGCGACGCCTCACTACGCAAACGGTTGACCGAAATCCAAGGGCGTGACGCTGCGGGGCTGCATACGATCGCGGGAATTTGGCGACGCGAACGATTGTCGTGCCCGTCACGTTCGGAACTTGGGCAATACATTCTTGGCACACTTGATGCCGAACCGAATGACTACATCCGCTTCCATCTCGAAGAAGTCGGATGTCGCTACTGCCAAGCCAACTTGGTGGATTTGAAAGAATCCTCCAAGGACCAGGTTCAACCGGTCGTCCGTCGCAGCCGGTTCTTTCAAACCAGTGCCGGCTACCTGCGAAAAGAATAGCGAGGGCACTACACCTCGCGATTACCTTCCCATCGATCCGCAGGTTGCCGCTGCAGACGCTACGCCGCATGATGCATCATCTGCTCGAGTCGATCGAGAGTGGTAACCATTTGGTTCCACTCGTTCATCACCTCCAAAGTCGACATGACGGCGGCGTCGCTGCGGTCAAAGCCTCGTTCACTGATCGTGATTCGTTTGGTCAACATGATCACCGTGCCCATTTCCGAACTCTCGCGGTCCGATTTTGAGTGAGAAAGCTCGTCGTCGACGGGCAAGACTTGCTGCATTGCCTCGTGGACGGCCCAAATGGCAGCTTTGCGGCTCGATTCTGCCTGAACGACGGTACGCAAATTTCCGGATTGAACGTAAAACTTAGCCATGATCAAACTCCACGGGATGTTTTATGATTTTGTGTTTCTGATTTTGAAGAGGTGCCACTTTCGGCTACTTACTTCATCGCATCCGCGGTGACACGTTAGGTCAAAACGCAATAAAAAGTTTAAAAATGCGGAATAGGCTTCCAGCCTGCCATCCGGATTAAGTTGGCGAAATCAGACTCGCGGCGATTGCGCAATGTCGTCGACTCACCCATACGCCGAAAACAAAAACTGGGACAGCCGAACCAACGTGTTTTCTGTCAAGATGCAGCATTCAGTCGAACACCCCAATTTCCAAGAGCAACTCAATGTCAAACGCGACGGCTGGCGATTCGTTCGATGTCATCATTGTCGGCGCTGGGCTGGCGGGACTCTCCTGCGCCGTCAAGCTTGCTGAGGCTGGACGCTCGATCACGGTGCTCGAGGCGAGTGATCGCGCCGGAGGCCGAGTTCGCACCGACTATATCGACGGATTCACCTTGGACCATGGTTTCCAAGTGCTGTTGACGGCGTATCCCGCTTGCCGCGAACTCCTCGATTACAAACAACTCGAGTTGTGTCATTTCTCTCCGGGAGCATTGATACGGCAAAACGGTGAGTTTGCGCTGTTAAGCGATCCATGGCGACGTCCCTTAGACATCGCGGCAACCGCCAAAAACACCGTTGGGTCGCTCGCAGACAAATGCCGCATCTCCAAGCTCCGCAGCGCCAGCCACGCGGGGTCACTCGAGGACGTTTACACGCGAGCGCAAACGACGACGCTCGAACGACTGAAGTCCAATGGATTCTCCGACCGCATCATTGACCAATTCTTTCGTCCCTTTCTTGGCGGCGTGTATTTGGATGAATCACTCGTCATGCCTAGCCGGATGCTCGAGTTCGTCTTTCGCATGTTCAGCCAAGGCCACGTCTCGGTTCCTGCGGGCGGGATGTCTGAAATCCCACGACAACTTACCGACCGATTGCCACGCGGCACGCTGCAACTGAAAACATCCGTTGCGGGACTGCAGCCTGAATCCGCCGAACCGACCGCCGCACGAACCGTCGAACTGACCGATGGCCGCACGCTGCGGGCCAAACAGATCGTGATCGCCACCGAAAGCAGTGCGGCGGCAAGTCTAATCGGTGATCAATCGCTGGACACCGAGTGGTCGGGAACCACTACGGTTTATTACGGAGCGGCCGAAGCACCGCTGCAACGACGACGCTTGCTACTGCGAGGAGACGAGTTGGGACCGATTCAAACCGCCGCCGTCATGTCGAACGTTGCATCACGCTACGCACCGAGCGGCCAGCACCTGATCTCGGTCAGCACCGAACTGAGTCAAAACATCGATCCCGATGCGCTCGACCACTCACTGCGCCCGCAATTGACTCGGTGGTTTGGCGAGCAGGCCGGCGAATGGAGACGATTGCAGATCTATCACGTGCCATTTGGGCTGCCGAAACTAACGCTTGATCCCGTGATCCAGCCGGTGACGACGGATCGCGAAGGCGTCTTTGTGTGTGGCGATCACCGTGAAACGCCCAGTATCCAAGGGGCGATGAACAGCGGCCTGCGAGTCGCCCAGGCGATCTTGCGCTAGCGGCAAACGATGAAAGGCAGGATGCCTATCCCACATTTCGGCGATGCTACAATGAAGGAAGGACGATCACGAATTGGGTCGTGGTGTTCCTCCCCGGTTGAAAGCGGAGCCCGATGACCATGCCGAAATCATCATTGTCGGAATTTGATTGGAAATGTCAGCCACAAGCCGCCATGCGGATCGATCAATGGACCGAAGAGTTTGTGCGTGACAATCGCTTTGTCGCCAACTTGCAGACACGGAT